>DASSOY010000044.1 GCA_035700025.1 Bacillales bacterium
GCGGTTCCGAGCAACATCATCAACAAATAGCCGACGATGCCGTAGATGACAAGGGCAAACACCGCCGATAAATCGAGGGTGTACTTGTTTTGAAAGACGATGTTGTCGAAAATGCCGCGGAAGGGGCGCAGCAGCGGCGCGCTCAAGTGATACATCCAATTTACAAACAGCACATTTGGATTCGCGCTGAATAATTTCAATAAAATATGAATGCCGATGATCGCTTCAACAACTTCAATCACAATGTTGAGCCATTTCGCGATTGTCGCTCTCGCAGCCATTCGCCACCCCTCCTCTCTCCATTATCATTTGCCCCGAAACGCAACATTTGAAACGCGGCGACCGGTTGGGTCAGGACAAGACCGCTTCTTCCGCTTTTTGCAGCCATTGTTTTCCGACGACCGTATGACGCGGCGGAATTTCGCTGTCCTTATCTACAGGCTCTTGAAATTGGTTCGTGAACCCGCTGATGACTCCGGTGGCCACTTCTTCGTCCAATCCGGACTCATACTTATGGTTCAATAGGAAGGGGGGCCCGATTTGAACGATCGCACCGTCAGCATCCAAGCTTCCTTCAACGGCTCGAAAAGGAATCCTCAGAAACAAATAGCCGTCTTCTTCATTAATTTTGCAATCCAAAGATCCGTGGTCATAATCCCAATTCGATCCAATTGTAAAGCCGATCGGTTCGAGTGCTGCTTCCAAATCAACGAGCGGAAACCGGGCGCCTTCCAGCTTCGATTCCAATGCAATCATCGTCAAGCCTCCTTTTGCCTTTAGCGTGTCCAAAAGGAGGCGTTTTTACCGCAATCGTTTTTCAAGTTCGGCTTTTTCCGCCTCAAAGCCGGGTTTGCCAAGAAGAGCAAACATGTTATTCTTATAAGCTTCGACGCCCGGCTGATCGAACGGATTCACGCCGAGCATGTAACCGCTCACGGCACAAGCCTTTTCGAAAAAGGACACGAGCGAGCCGAAGCCGTGTTCGTCGATTTCCGGCACCTTGATGATCACATTCGGCACCCCTCCGTCCGTATGTGCCAGCAGCGTTCCCTCACTCGCTCTTTTGTTGACGGTGTCGAGCGATTCACCTGCCAAATAATTGAGTTCGTCGAGATTGCCGCTTTCTTCTTCAATGACCACCGTTGAGCGGGAATTTTCGACGTGAAGCACCGTTTCGAACAAGAAGCGGCGTCCTTCCTGTACGTATTGGCCGAGCGAATGCAAATCCGTCGAAAAATCGGCAGCGGCTGGAAAAATGCCTTTGCCGTCTTTGCCCTCGCTTTCCCCAAACAACTGCTTCCACCACTCCCCGAAATAATGAAGGGAAGGCTCATAATTGACGAGCAATTCAACGGTTTTCCCTTTTCGGTAGAAAAGATTACGAACGGCTGCATACTGATAGGCCGGATTGTCATGGACACTCGCGGAGAGCAAACGCTCGCGCGTGTCCGCCGCCCCCAGCATCATTTGTTCGATATCGAGACCGGCAGCGGCAATCGGAAGCAAGCCGACAGGCGTCAAAACGGAATAGCGTCCGCCGACGTCATCGGGAATGACAAAAGTCTCATACCCTTCTTGTTCCGACAATTGCCGGAGCGCCCCTTTTGATCGATCCGTCGTCGCATAAATTCGTTTACGCGCTTCTTCTTTCCCGTATTTTTCCTCCATCCATTTCCGCAAGAAACGAAAAGCAATGGCCGGTTCCGTCGTCGTTCCTGATTTGGAAACCACATTCACGGATACTTCTTTATCACCGAGATAATCGAACAAATCGTTCAAATACGCGGAACTGATTTGATGACCGGCAAACAATACTTGCGGGCCGCGTCGTTTATTACGCGGCAAGAGATCGCCAAACGAATGCGTGAGCATTTCGATTGCGGCTCGCGCACCAAGATAAGATCCGCCGATGCCGACAACGACGAGAACGTCCGAATCGGAACGGATTTGCTCGGCGGCCTTTTGGATGCGCCGGAATTCCTCTTTATCGTAACGCACGGGAAGATCAAGCCAGCCTAAATATTCGCTGCCGGCACCGGTTCTGTTATGTAATTGATGATGGGCATTTTCCACCGCGGCAGCCGTTTGATCCAATTCCCGTTCCGAAAAAAAAGACAAAGCTTTCGTGTAATCAAATTCGATCGTTTTTCGTTTCAAAAACAATCCCTCCGATTTCGTGTATATTTTTACGGAATGGTTGTCAACCTATAAGAGAACAAAATTGTTCGCGCGCATGTGCGGACAAACTTAAACAAAGGAGGTAACCTGATGAATACATTACGACGGATCGCATTGGCTCTCGTGATCATTGGCGCGATCAATTGGGGGTTGATCGGATTATTCCAATTTGACCTTATCGCTGCGATTTTCGGAGGACAAGACTCCGCCATTTCCAGAATCATTTACGGCCTCGTTGGTTTGAGCGGGCTGTATTGCCTCACCATTTTGTTCAGTCCCGCTCGCGAATTATCGCAAAACCCGGAACCGACACGTTAACTTCCATCCGTTCTCCCGAAACGAATGAATCGGTGATCGATATACCGAAAGGGCCGGAAAGCTCCGGCCCTTTTTATTGGACAACAAACGGCGTAAAAAAAGGAACACCGAACCCGAATAACGTCGGGAAGGGGTTCCTTCGGGCCCCGTTATTTTTTCAACCTTTTGTTTAACTGCGCTTGCTTTTCATTCGATTCCTTCAACCAGTCTTTCAACTTGTTTTCCAACGTGTTAAAGCCTTGCTCTTTGTCATTTTTGCGGCCGCCGGACCGTTTCTGCGGTTCCGGTTGCGTTTTGCGAATCGACAGCGATATTTTCTTGCCGTCTTCCTCGATCGCCAACACTTTCACTTTCACGGTATCTCCGACAGAAAGGTACTCGTTAATGTCTTTTACATATCCGTGTGCGACCTCGGAAATGTGAACGAGCCCTTGATGCTGATCATCTATGGCCACGAATGCGCCGAACGGCTTAATTCCCGTCACTTTCCCTTCAATTATATCGCCGACTTGAACATTTTCCAACATGAAAACACTCCTACTAATTTTATGAACCTCATAAGTATATCATATGTGTCGAATCGGTACAAAAGAAAGGGACCGTTACCGATCCCCCATGTACCTGCCGTTCCATTCGATTTTCCAAACCCCTTTTCCGTCGTTCATGTTGAACAAATGCGGTTCGATTTCACCTTTAAAGTACAGTCTGGCAAATACGTTTCCTGCCTGACCCATAATGTCGAGCTTCACGAGATCTGTTTGGACTTTGTTGGTGAACGTTTCCAACTTGTCGGTATTCTTTAAGAAATCCTCCAATGAAGGGACCGGCTCGCTTCCATTTATGAAGAACTCGTATTCCAGTTTATAGTCTTTTTCAGCCGCCGCATGAAGAAAGAGCTTAAACGTCTCGCTTTGATCTAGTCCGGCGGACAATTTATTTCGTTCCGCTTCACTTTCGGCTGCTTCCAATTGCGCATACACTTCCGCAAGCGCCTTCGGCATCGAAAGAATGTCTTGTCCCATGTACGTCTGCATCGGATTCAGTTCGTCCGGCAAACTCGGCATTTCAAACGTTCCCGGTTGCAACGCTTTCCAGCCGTTCGCCTGTAAAGCTTCGTAATACGATTTTACAATGCCGGCCGTCGTGCTGTTCGGATTTTCGGCGATGATTTTCTCATAGCTTCGCTTCGCTTCGTCCGTCAAACGTTGTGTGTTCCGGTCAAATGGAGTTGTATTCGGCAAACCGAATAAATAAATCCCTAAATAACGGGAGTACGCGTTTTTCAATTGAGCGACAAAGGCGAAATTTTCGTGTTCCATTAAAAATAATTCAGTATTAAGCACGTTTTCTCCAAGTGCGTTCCAACTTTCGCTGAAGCTCCCGTCTCTCAACACTACTTCGTTCGCTCGCAAATCCAAGTATTGATTCATCGTCGGCGACAAGTAGGCGGAGAACGAATCTGAATACGTGGAATACGGGACGATAAGTTCGAGCGATCCTTCCCGTTCGATCAATCCGAGCCCTTGTTCCTTAATTTTTTCGATCATGTCACGGAAATCGGGATCTTTAATTCGATCGGATTGTGCCAATACTTGTTCCGGACTGTCAAAAGTAGTCTGCCATTGCTGCGCCAACGTATCGAGTTCAGGTTGCTGTGAAACGGCAAGACCTTGGCGGCTGATCAAAAAGGCGACGAATGCTTCATCGATCTTCTGTTGATTTGCCCCTTGCGCTTTCATTGAGGCAAACGCGGCTTTCGCCTCTGCCATCGTTTCCGGTGAACCCGCAGACGGACCAGGATCGCCCACCCCAACGTCGTCATCCTCTTCATCATTCGTACTCGGGTTTGGTGTATGTTCCGTATCGGTTCCCGGGTCGGTCGACCTGACGCTTTTCTCTTTCAGCTCATGCTGGCTCGACTCGTTTTCAATTCCTTGCCGCATCGGTTCGGATATCACTTGCGAAAGTGTCAACGCCGAAATCAATAACGCTGCGGCCAAACTCGCCGCAATCGGCAACATCCGTCTATAATTCCGGTGTTTCTTCCGCTTCCTTCGGCTCATCTCGATCGATCGCATGATTCGGTCGGTCGACGATTGCAAAGGCATTTGTTCATAGGCTCGCTTTTGCTCTTCCATTAAGTCCTTAAACATTTCATCGTACATATCTTTCACCCCCTTCGTCGTTTTCCAGCGCCTTTTTCAGCTGTCCCCTCGCCCTTGAAATACGGGTTTTCACTGTCGAGAGGGGGGTCGACATGATGTCGGCAATTTCTTCGTATTTCTTTTCGTGAAAATAAAACAAAACGAGCGGAACTCGGTACTTTTCGTCCAATTCGGTGATCAACCGATGCAAGCGGCGATGCTCGTCCCTCGCCAGCAGTCGATGTTCGACCGGCTCCGAGTCCGGTTGCCGTTCTTGCGCCAATTTCTCGGTCCTGTCGCGATTTCGTTTATCCTTTCTCATGAAATCGCGCAACACATTCAGCGTTATCTGATACAGCCAGGTCGTGAATTTTCCGGATGTATATTTGTCAAAGAAACGGTACACACGCAAAAACACTTCCTGCGTGATGTCTTCGATATGAGCAGGCGGGCTTCCAATTTGATACGCAAATCTTTCGACGATCGGCAAATACATCTCGACCAGTGTTTGAAAAGCCGCGGTGTCCCCGCTTTTCGCTCTATCTATCAAACGTTGTTCATCCATCCTTTGCCCGCCCCCTTTCTCAATATAAAACGTCATGAAACACTGTCTTGTTTCACATTCATGAACCGTAAAGGAACATTTCTTGTTCGCTGGAGCGTTCCTCGGCGTTGCTCTCCACGAACACTTGATGCCAAACGGCAAACGTGAGGATTGTCCAAAGTTTGCGGCTGTGATCGCCGTCCCCGCGCCAATGCTTTTCCAGCATCTTCAGCGCTTCGCTTTTTTGGACGTACGCTTCAATGGCACTCTCACGAATGACTTGTCTCGCCCAATCTTGCCATTCGTTTCGCAACCATTGCCGAATCGGCACTGGAAACCCAAGTTTTTTCCTATACAATGCCGCTTCCGGTACAATCCCTTTCATCGCTTCGCGCAACGCGTATTTTGTCGTTCCCGAGCGTGTTTTGTCGGAAGGCGCCAAACCGGAGGCCGCTTCGAACACTTTTTGGTCGAGAAACGGCACACGCAATTCTAACGCATGCGCCATCGACATTTTGTCCGCCTTTTGCAGGATATCTCCGCGCAGCCATGTGTGCAAATCGATGTATTGCATTTTCGTCAAAGCATGCTCGTCTTTCATTTCTTCGAAAAGGCGGCGGGTAAGCTGCGTGAAATGCACCCCGGCGTCATACGTTTTCAGCCACGCCTGTTTTTCTTCTTCGGTGAAAATTTTTGCATTGCCGATGTATCGTTGTTCCAGCGGCGTACAACCGCGGATGAGATAGTTTCTGCCTTTTATCGTTTCCGGAAGCTTTCGTGCCAGCTCGCCGAGCTTTTCAATGACGGTACGCGGCAGAAACGAAAACCAACGCAAAGCGATCGGTTCCCGATAAATGTTGTAACCACCGAACAACTCGTCTGCGCCTTCTCCAGACAAAACGACTTTCACCTTTCGCCTCGCTTCTTTTGCAACAAAATAAAGCGGGACCGCTGCCGGATCGGCGACGGGATCGTCGAAATGCCAGACTAGGTTTGGCATTTCCCGAAGAAATTCTTCGGGGGAGACGATTTTACGGTGATTTCGCACCTCGAGTTTCTCGGCCGTTTCCGCTGCCAGCTGCGTTTCGTCGAATCCTTTCGTTTGAAACCCGACGGAAAATGTTTCGATGTTTGGATGGCATTGTTTGGCGAGCGCCGTAATGATCGCCGAATCCACACCTCCCGACAAAAATGTGCCGACGGGTACGTCGCTCCTCATGTGCAGCTTCACAGAATCTTCGAGCGCTTCGCGCACCGCCGAGGTTTTCTTACGAAAAGAGTCGGCAGTCGGTTGAAGCGACGGCTTCCAATAAGGCCGAAGTTCCGGCGAGCAGTTCGGCTTAACCACGAGGAAAGTTCCCGGTTCCAGCCGGCGTACCGCTTTCGACAATGTCATCGGTTCTGGCACATATTGGTAAGTAAAATAATGCTGCAGTGCTTCCTTGTCGTTCGGAGCTGTCGTTTCCCCATCGGGAAGCAAGCATTTTTTCTCGGAAGCGAAATGCAACCCTTCTGCAGTTTCCGTATAATAAAACGGTTTGATGCCGAAACGGTCACGGACCGCCGTGACTTGTTTTTCCGATTCATCCCAAATCACAAACGCAAACATTCCGCGCAACGCTTGAAACGAGCGTTCTTTTTCTTTTTTGTAGAGCGTCAAGATTACCTCGGTATCGGAATTCGTTCGAAACGTATATCCTTCTCTGACCAGCCGCTCCCGCAATTCCAAATGATTATAAATTTCGCCGTTGAAAACGATCGTCAAGCGGCCTTCACTGCACGTCATCGGCTGATGCCCGCCTTCGAGATCGACAATGCTCAATCGTTTGAAACCGAAACCGACATGTTCGTTCATAAAATAGCCGGAAGCATCCGGACCTCGGTGGGAAATCATTTCCGTTTGATGCCGCAGCTGTGAAATTTTTTCAGCCGTCACGAGCGTTTCTTCGTGATAAAAGCTTCCGACAAATCCGCACATGGGCGATTCTCCTTTATAATTGATTCTTTGACATTTTGTTTCGGATGTAGTTGATGATTGCGCCGGGGGAAACCGAGAGAGGCAGTTTCTCATAGGCTTGTTTCAAACGTTTCATTTTTTCTTCGAATCGTCGTCGTTCGAAGTTCCTCACGAGCCCGCCTCCTTTTTAAGATGCGTTTCTTCCCTGTATTTATTTAAGGAACGCCGGATGTAGACCTTTTGTTTCATGCAATAAAAAAAAAGCCTTGCGTCCATGTATATTTCGCAAGACCTTTGGCAATGATGAACCTTGTAACGTTTTATAATTCCCCCCTGAAGGAGACGGCCTCTTAGCGAGGTTCCGTCTCTTTTTCGTGTGTTTCAACGAACAACTCGTCGATCGGCACGCCGAAGAGATCGGCAATTTCGGCCAGCTTTTCGGCAGTGAATTGACTCCTTCCCCGTTCCAAATAATAGTAACCGTTCGGACTGTCGTATCCGATTGCATATGCAATGTCAGCAAGAGTAAGTTCTTCTTTAAGCCTCAGCTGCTTGATCTTTTTCAAATCGACCTTTTTCGTCATAAACTGCATCACTCCAATTACCATTCCGGCAATATTTTCTTTAATTTTACAAAATATTTCAATGAAAGTCAATTTTCATTTTCCTTTTCGGTAAATCTTTCAGTCCTGATTTACCAAAATGATAAAATATAGGACACTCGCACACGGTAGAAAAAAGGTGGTGTGGCCATGGAAAACATACTCGGTTCAAGAATCAAACGACTGCGCGAGAACCGCGGACTTTCGCAAAAGCAATTGGCAGCGGAGCTTGAAATTTCCAACGTGCAACTTTCCCGGTACGAATCGGGAAACCGAAAACCGGATCCGGATACAATCGCGAGTTTCGCCAATTACTTCGACGTCTCCGCGGACTATTTGCTCGGCATCGCTTCAAGCGTAAGCGACCCGCAGGCAGAATATGTTTCCGAACAAGAACAGCTGCTTTTGCAAACCCTAAAGCGCCATCCGCAACTGGAACATGTCCTCTATCAGTTGCTTCAATCACCGGACAAGAAAAGAAACCGATTTATCGAATTATGGAGGCTGTTTAACGAACAGAACTAAGCATGCGATTCGTCCAGAAACACGGGCGGGCGGGCGTTTTTTTACATAACCATTGCCTCAATTCCGTTGCAGGACGATTTCGGTATGATACAATAAGGAACAATAATACGAATCGGCAACATGAAAAGAAAGGGTGAAACGGATACGATGGCGCATGATCCAACCTGCATTTTTTGCAAAATCGTCGATGGTCAACTGCCTTCGTCAAAGGTGTATGAGGATGAGCATGTGTACGCCTTTCTTGATCTTGGACAAGTGACGAAAGGACATACACTCGTCATTCCGAAAGTGCACGAGAAAAATGTTTACGAGCTCAGCGACGACGTCGCGGCAAAGTTGTTTTCCGCCGTGCCGAAGATCGCACGGGCGATCAAAAAGCAATTTGCCCCGATTGGCATGAACTTGTTGAACAACAATGAAGAACCGGCGATGCAAACGGTCTTCCATTACCACATCCATCTCATCCCGCGTTATGGGGAAAGCGACGGATTCGGGATTCGCTGGAACACGAACGAAACGGACGGCGACACGATGAAAACGATTGCCGATACGATTGCAGCCGGAATCGAATAATCTTTGTTTGAACAACAGACCAAACCGATGCGTTCTGGTCTGTTGTTTTTGTCAGGAGGGAAACAAATGGACGAGAAACAAAATGTTCAAAAGCAGTTCGGACGCAATGCGGACGCTTATGTAACGAGTACGATTCATGCAAAAGGCAAGGATTTGCAACAGTTGTTGGCGCTGGCGGAACTGACAGGCAACGAAAACGCATTGGATGCAGCCACCGGTACGGGACATACAGCTAATGCTTTCGCCCCTTACGTATCGCGGATGACAGCATTTGACCTGACTCCGGAAATGTTGGCGGCCGCCAAAAAATTCATTAACGGCAACGGACATGCCAACGTCTCTTTCGTCCAGGGTGATGCCGAACATATGCCGTTTGCGGACGACGAATTTGACATTGTGACGTGCCGAATCGCCCCCCATCACTTCCCGAACGTGGAAAGATTTCTTAGCGAGGTTTCCCGCGTATTGAAAAAGAACGGGCAATTCCTGCTCGACGACAATACGGCACCCGAAGATGACGAAATCGATCAGTTTTACAATACCATCGAAAAGAAAAGAGACGGCAGCCATCATCGCGCTTGGAAAAAAAGCGAGTGGATCGGCATGTTGGAGAGGCACGGGTTTGAAATCGACGAAGCCCGTCGATACACAAAAACATTCGCGTTTGACGATTGGTGCGGCCGTATGCAATTGCCAGGAGCCGAAAAAGAGGCCTTGAACGACTTTATCTTGCACGCCCCCGAGAACATAAGGAAAAAGCTGCGCGTAAAAATAAAAGAATCGCAAGTGGTGTCTTTCTTGGCGGAATCATGGCTGGTCAAAGCGATTCGACGGTTTTAACGTTATCGGTCTGAATTGAGCACGGACGAAGCCCGACGCGATGCAGCATGCGTGAAAAAATTTTATTCAGAAGGGTTCCCTTCGAGGGGCTATCAACATGAGATCCGGTCTATCGACACCCCTCATTCTAACGAACATGAACGATCCTCAGCGGCGAAAAATGAGCATCCAACAACTGTAACGAACATGAGAGACTCTTAGACACTCCAAACCGATCCAAATGACGGCGAAGAGGGTGCTAAGCGCCAAAAAGGTTCGTTAGAACAAAAATCAGTGTAAAAAAGCGGTGCTAAGGTGATCCAATGTTCGTTAGAACAAAGTTGTCCCAAAGGAGTCGACTTCTTTAAAAGGTTCGCTCCATCTCCCCGATGCTGCGAAACACGTCGCAAGGGAGAAAGTCTTCGTGTTCGAAACCGTCCTTAAACGCCTGCAAGCTTTGTTCCACTTTAAGATGAAACGCATAATCCCACCGCAGCAAATGAAAAAAGTGCTCACGAGCGCCAGTAAATCCTGTGCTTTGTTTCAGCCAGTCTAACATATCCGCTTCCCAAGCCTCGCGAAGCGTTGACTGCCCCGGAATATCTTTAAAACGCACCCAGCCGCCGTCGACCCTAAGCGCGTGCGGATAATAGTAGCCGTAAACATGCGCAAACCTTTCTCCCGTACGAAGAACGCATTTGCCGCCGTCGTGCTCTCTTAAGGCCATGCCTCCTTCAGTACTTGTCATATGGTCGAATTGGCTGCGATCCAGCAACGTCAACCAAACTTCCGTTTCCGCCCCTTTCACAGGAGCAATCACCGCGGGAAGCGAGCCGTATGGGGCAAGGAATGGGCCGAAGACGATGTCGGAATCTTTCATCGTCGCCCGGCAGCAGACGATCGGTCCCTGATCATCGCCGGACATGCCGAACTTGTAAGCGAGCTGTGCTAGGCATACGTTCGACCCGTAGCCAAGTACCGGTACGCGTTCTTCAACAGGGGCGGCTTGACAGGCGTCCAAAAAAGCCCGGACGGTCGTTGTTTCCGGACTTGAAAACGCGAGCGTCCCCGATAATTCCCCGCTTCGCGAAACATGAACTTTACCGTCTTCGACAGCTGTACCGTCGATTTCTTCAATACGATGTGCTTGTCCCTCGAAAAAAATGAATGAGGATGACGGACGCGGACCGGGATAAATGTCGGGGTGATCATACGGACTTAAATGAACCGGTTTGTATTGTTTATACATGAATCCTCCAATCCATCTATGCAGATGTGAGAAAATTTGCTATCATTAGTTTAACTCTGATTCTTGCGGCAGGCAACGAGTGCACTGCCGGGGATGAGACTAGAATGAGCTGAGGAGAGATGTATCAATGAAAAGTTTTCCTTTAGTATTAGCTGGATTGTTGCTTGCCGTCGGTGCCGTACTCAATCTCGTCATGCCGGACTTCTTTTTCGGCATGTCGCCCGACATGCTGCTGACCTTCATGTTCCTGGCCATCTTGTTGTTTCCGAGCGGAAAGAACGTACTCGTTTTCGGTATCGCCACCGGAATCTTGGCGGCCGTGACGACTACGTTTCCCGCAGGTCAACTGCCGAATTTGTTTGAACGGCCGATCACCGCATTTTGCTTTTTCGGCTTATTTTTATTATTCGGAAGAAGCCAGTCGGTCCTAAGCGCGGGTATATTGACCGCCCTAGGTACATTTGTCAGCGGCGCGATTTTCCTGTCACTCGCACTCGCGATTGCGGGACTTCCGGGGACTGCCACGTTCTCTTCGTTGTTTCTGATTGTCGTCGTACCGACTGCGGCCATCAATACGATCTTGATGGTGATCATCCATCCGATCGCGCGATCGTTCAAGAACCGAAGCAAATACAGCACGGCCCCATAAAGAAACGAAGCCGGGAATCGCCCCGGCTTCGCCGTCGTTTTAAAGCATGGCCAGAAAACTTAAGATCAATATGAAGACACCGAGTGCGGCCACGGCAAGAATCATCCGCTGCTTCAAGACGACTTTTTTATTTTTGAACGAAAACGTCCGAAGTTTTGCCATTTGCAAAAAGGCGCCGACCAACAAGATCAAGCCGATAAAAAAAACCCATCCGCTGCCCACAATCGTTCCCTCCCTGCTTGATTTTATGTTCCAATATGGGAAAATAGAATCAACCGTGTAGAAAACTTGGCTCACACTAGGCAATAGCGTTAACGGCCTCAGTTGACTCATGCAGACCATCGACTTATACGAACGAAGAACGCGGGGAACGCTAGATTATCGAAAAGGCGGTGAAATAATGATCAAAACTCGTTCATTTTTGTCTGGGTTTTTGTTCGGCGGTTTTCTCGCCGGATCGGCCGTGCTGCTTTCGACGCCGAAATCGGGAAAAGAGATCCGTGAACAGACGAGACATGGCGTGTCTCAGGCAAGAAACACATGGCATGAATTATCAGCGGAAACAGTCACTTTAAAAAATGATTTGTTGACCGCGGCTCGAAATTCGCTTCCTGCCATAAAAGAGGGGACGAAGGAAATCAAACAGTCGATCGCCAATTGGCGAAAAGACACAGAGTCCGACCTTGAGCGGCTGCAAAAACGGATTCGCGAACTGAATGAACAAATGGATCAACTGGAGTCCACCGTAAAAAAAGATCCTTCTTCCTAATGGATCGCGCCAATCATGAAGACAGTGAAAATAATAAAAGTATCCTAAGCGGCTTTAGCTCAAGACTTCATTGGGCTAAGGCCGTTTAGTCGCTTTTACATAAAAAAACTCCCCTTCAGCAGCCAGATTTTTTATTTCTCATCTGTCTGCTTAAAGGGAAGCCTGTCAAAGCAAATAAAGAAGATTGGTTTTCAAAGGGCTTAGGATCCCATTTCGACCCCTTTGAGCCATTCTTTTTTCAAATCCGGGTGTTTTTCGATAAACTCTTGAGCTGCTTTATCGGGATCGACACCTTTTTGTAATTTCAACATAACGGTTTCGTCTTGTTTCTTTGTCCAGTGGAATTGGCTTAAAATTTTATAAGCTGCGGGGGCATCCTCCTTGAGACCTTTCCGCGCAACCGCGTAAATGTCATCTGGATCTCCATATTTGTTCTTCGGGTCTTTCAACAGTTTCAAATCCCATTTCACAAATGCCCAGTGTGGATACCAAAGCGTCACTACGATCGGTTCTTTATTTTGCTCTGCTTTCTTCAAAGCGGCAATCATCGCAGGGCCGGAACTCGTTATAACTTCCCATTTCTTATCCATGCCATAGGCAGGCAATACATCGTTTATGGTCACTTTCATTTCACCGGCGCCGGCACTGATTCCCGTAATTTTCCAATTCAACTTATCCCCGATGTTATTCTTGTTGTTCGCAAGATCTTCAATGGAATTGATGTCTTTCATATAAGCAGGAACCGTTAAACCTAGAGGAACCTTGTTCATTAAAACGCCCATTTTAACAAGATCGTCTTTATATTTCTTCCAGTAGCTGGCGTGAGTATGCGGCAGCCAAACAGCAAGGGATGCATCGGCTGAACCTTTGGCAAGCCCGGCAAACATCGTACCTACGCCCACTTGTTTGATTTTAACATTGTACCCTACTTCTTCAAGAACTTGCTTTGCCACATACATGCTTGCTGTAGCCGATTGATAATTGTCCCCTAACAGAGTGATCGTTTTCTGTCCGAGATGAGCAGCCTTGGAAGAACTGCTTGCTTCACTTCCACTATTATTATTACTGTCACTGTTAGGTCTGCTGTCGCTCCTTGTAGTGCCGCATGCCGCCAATGCAAAAGACAACATGAGAAGAAGGGCTAAACCGGTAAAACTCATTTTTTTAAACATATTCAAAAAATCCTCCCTGTTGATTTTTTCAGGGGACTCCGATTCGAAAATCGGCCGCCTCCTGAGATTGATCTCCAGTTTGTCAAATTAAGAAAATCTATGATTTCTTCTTCTTAATTCCTTGTGAAATTCGGTCAAGAACCATCGCGATGATCACTAGCGACAATCCTCCTTCAAAACCTTTACCCACATCCACTTGTGTAACCGCCTGATAGACAATGGTTCCAAGACCTGGCGCCCCAACGAGTGAGGCAATTACGACCATTGACAGAGAAAGCATGATGCTTTGATTGATCCCTGCCATAAGGGTGGGAATCGCAAGTGGGATTTGTACTTTCAGCAGTCTTTGACTTGTCGTTGAACCAAACGCATTGGCAGCTTCGACTAAATCATCGGGTACTTGGCGAATACCAAGATTGGTTAATCTGACGGTAGGCGGCATTGCAAAGATGACCGTTGCAATAATGCCGGGTGCCATACCGAGACCGAGGAAAATGACCGCCGGGATTAAATAAACAAACGCCGGCATGGTCTGCATAAAGTCGAGAATAGGAGTAATCACCGATTGGACAGAACTCTTTTGCGACATCCAAATGCCGATGGGAATGCCGATAATGATCGCAATAACAACGGATACGATCACTTCCGAAAGCGTGCTGGACAGCTGCGGCCAATAGCCAAGGTTGTTAACCAAGCCAAGACCGATCAATGAAAACAGTCCAACTTTCCAATTGGCTACCCACCATGCAATCAATGCAATAATAATGATCCACAAGAATGGTGTCCCATACAAAAACAATGTGACAAGCCAACCTGACATCGATTCAAGAACATTTTGGACCCCGTCAAAAAACCATTGAAAATGGTCCAATAAGAAACGAACAAGCTGGTCGACCCATATCCCTAAAGGTAGTTTCGGAAATAAATAATTCGGCATTATGAGCTCACCTCGCTTTCACTTTCTGTATCGTTTCCAGCGAGCGCTCCAATCAGCGAACCCCTCACAACGATTCCTTTCAATCGCCCGTTTTCATCGGTTACGGCAAGCGGCGCCTCAGCTCGAGCCATCGGTTCGAACAAATCCGCCAACAGTGTGTCCGGACTAACTGAAGGAGTATCAGTCATGAGCACGTCCTCAATGGACTTGTTTTCTTTTATCGCTTGATCAGCGGTGTCTGCCGTCAAATACCCCAACAATTTCCGTTTCTTATCAACTACGTAAACCGTGGAAACTCCGTGGTCTTTCATTAACTTCAAAGCAACACGCGGTCCGCGGTCTACCGGCACCGTCTCAGCTCTTTTCATGACGTGGGCGGCAGTCAACACTTTCGATAAATCTACGTCTTCGACGAACCGCTCCACATAATCGTTGGCGGGATCCATTAAGATTTCTTCGGCCGTGCCGACCTGGACGATTTCACCGTCTTTCATTAAGGCAATGCGGTCACCGATACGCAGCGCTTCGTCCAAATCGTGTGTAATGAAGACAATCGTCTTATGAACGGATTGCTGCAAATCCAGCAATTCATCCTGCATGTCTTTGCGGATCAACGGATCAAGAGCACTGAACGCCTCATCCATCAACAATATGTCGGGATCATTAGCCAAGGCGCGCGCCAACCCGACACGCTGCTGCATTCCGCCGGACAATTCCGTCGGATATTTGTCGAGATACCCGCCGAGTCCTACGAGTTCCAACGCTTCTTTCGCTTTTTTCTCGCGTGTCGTTTTCGGAATGCCCTGGATCTCCAACCCGTATTCGGCGTTTTGCAGGATGGTTTTGTGCGGGAGAAGCGCAAACTGTTGAAACACCATGCTCATCTTTTTTCTCCGCAACTGCCGTAATTCGTCCTGATTCATCTTCGTAACGTTGCTGTCTCCGACGATAATCTCGCCGGAAGTCGGTTCGATCAATCGGTTGAGCAGTCGGACGAGCGTTGATTTTCCGCTTCCCGAAAGCCCCATGATCACGAAAACTTCCCCGTTTTGCACTTCGAAGGACGCTTGGTTTACGCCTACCGTCATGCCTGTTTTCTTCAATATATCGTCCTTGGACATGTTGTCCTTCAACATACGGAGAGCATCTTTCGGATGTTTTCCAAATACCTTTGTAATTTTGTCCACTTTAATGGCGACGTTATTTTCGCTCATCAATTCACCCCGCTTTTTTCATCATGCGGACATCCGCTGAAGGCCGTTAACTACTATACAAAAGATTATCGATGATGACAATTAATTTGTTTTATAAAATTTGTTTGTTTGGTACAAACAGTTTTTTCTGTACAGAATTGCAACGATGTCGACATCAATCGTCCGCACCTTACTCTATACCCGTTTTTCACGGACAGAAACCTTTTTTGCGTTTTTTTTGAGAAAACCTATTGATTTCCGGATGAAAACGTAATAAAGTAATTGGAGAAATTGCCGGCGGCGGATTCCAATGGATCCGCCGCCGCATCGTGATATGGCAGGGGGGATACACATGAACTGTTTGAAATCGGTCCGTTTTGCACGCGACTATGGCTCAATCCGGATAACGATCGTTTCCATCGGTGCGATGCTCGCTTTCTTCACGGTTTTTTACGTAGCCTATATTGGACTTCATCCGAATCTCGTCGTCACACGGTTCAACCCTCCCGTCTTTACGGCATCGGTACTCATCGTTTATCCGTTGCACAAATTGTTCCATTGTCTGCCTGTTTGGGCTGCCGGAAAAAAGGCGTGTTTCACCGTTGCCATGAATGATCATCGCATCCCGATGCTGTATTGCGACATCCGCCAACCGATTTCGCGCAACTTGGCCATTGCCTGCGTCACGTTTCCAATCGCAGCCGTTACGGCTGTCACGATCGCGGTTTGTGACTGGAATCCGTTCCTTCTTCCTTACATGGCTTTGATTGGCGCCGTCAACGTCGGCTTGAGCGTAACCGACTGTATTTACGCCTCCTACTTGTTGAAAGCGCCGGCGAACACGTACATTGAAGACTTTCGCGACGGATTTCATATCTTGATCCAAACGATGAAATAAATGATCGGCGCAAAGGCACCTCTTGCCCATCAGAGGTGCCTTTGTCATTCCGTCTCCGGGAGCGTGTAAACCGCGAACGTGATTTTGTTTTTTTTCAAATCGAACGTTTTGGCTGCAAGATAAAACTGATCCTCGATATGAATGCTCTTTAAGTCGACGTATACTTCCTTCTTTTTCGGAGCGATCTTGATCGACTTCGGCAAATCCGCGCTGTCCTTTATGTATTTGAGAACGCTCGGCACCGGAAGCTGAAGCAGCCCTAAACGGATCGATTTCTCTTTCAAAATCATGTTCCCGTTGCGCAAGACTTTCGGTTCCATTTTCATCGCGAATTCAATGTCCGAACCGAGGAAGTCCAAGACGCCTTTAATGATCAAATCCTTTTTCATGACCACTTTATAGCGAATGCGGTCCATCCGGTTGTAACGCTTGATTCTTGCATTAATCATCGGCTGCAGTTGCTGTTTCGTCGTCGATACGCTGAAAATCGGTTTCCCCGGCTCAACATCTCCTTCGATCGAAAACGTGCTGTCTCCGGCTTCCGGCAAATAATGTTGATACAACCCGTACAAAACAGCCAAAAAAGCGGCAAACACGATCAGCAAGGCAAAAAAAGCGAATTTCCAACCTTTTTTCAAGTTCTCTCCTCCAGACGCATGGTTGTATGTTCGTAATGTATCATACCCGCTTTTCGATGTTAACAACTAGGATTATCACAAAAAATTTGATAAAGTAATAGTATATGATTTTTGAGTACGGAGGTATCTTTCATGGTTCTGGTGGTCTTTGTCATCTTCGCGGTATTTGCGCTGCTTGCGTTCAATCACCTCGCCAACACCCTTTGCGTGAAGAAAAATCTTTCCAAGGATAAACAAAAAGTCGTTTTTCGCTGGTTTAATGTTTTGGTGACCATCTGGCTCGTTTCTTCGTACTGCGACATCTTCCTTTCCATCCAGTGACTTCGGGAAGCTTTCAATATGGACAACTGCCGCCGCTTCCGGCTTCCTCTTCGATTCTCTTGTTAATGACAGCCATCCGTAACAGGAACGTGTAATTTTTTTGATATTTCTTTCCCTGCTGTCCATCATAGCCGAAAATATGCTATAGTAATGAAGGTGTTCTCAACTGGACAACCTAAAGGTTATTAACAGGAGTGGATGATTTTGAAAAAATTACTAACGGCTGTCATGGCCGGATTGTTGGTATTTGCCCTTTCCGCTTGTTCGAACAACGGCGGCGACGAAGTGATCGTGAAAACAGACGCCGGGAACGTGACGAAGAGCGAATTCTATAAACAATTGAAACAAACCGCCGGCAAACAAGTGTTGCAGCAGATGGTGTACGAGAAAATTCTTGACAAGAAATACGACGTCTCAGAAAAGTTGGAAAAGGAATTCAACAAATACAAAGATCAGCAAGGCGATCAATTCGAAACGTGGCTCCATTCGCAAGGATTTCAAAATGAGGAGCAATTTAAGCAGCAATTGAAATTAAGCCTGCTCATCGAAAAAGCGCGCATGGACGGCGTGAAAATTACCGAAGACGAGATGAAGGAATACTATGACAAGCATAAAGTCGACCAATTCACCGAGTTGAAGGTGAGCCATATTCTCGTCAAAGAGGAATCCAAAGCCGAATTGATTGAGCAAAAATTGAAAAACGGTGCAGACTTTGCCGAATTGGCGAAAAAATATTCCGAAGATCCCGGTTCCGCGAAAGACGGTGGAAACGTCGGTTATGTCACGAAAAACAGCCAAATGGTGAAGCCGTTCCTCGACGCTGCGTTTAAGCTCGACGTCGGAGAAGTGAGCAAACCCGTGAAATCGCAATTCGGTTACCATATCATTAAAGTGACCGACAAGAAAGTGAAGTCTTTCAAAGAAGTGAAAGATCAAATCAAGCAAACGCTGAAGCAGCAACAAGCGAAACCGCTTGAAGAAGTGTTAAGTGAATTGAACAAAGAAGGCAACATCAAAGTAAAAGACGACGACTTCAAAGACTTGTTCAAGGTTGAAAAAACAGATGAGAAAGACAAAAAGTCCGACAGCAAATAAGCGACTATGAAATGAGCCTCCCGCGTTCGCGGGAGGCTCATTTGTCATTGGGCGGCGTCGTGTTCGCGCCGTTCCCTTTCGCGTTTCATCCGGCGCATGAAAATGTCGCCTTCTTCCTCAATCCATTCCTGATCGGCATCATAATCTTCTTTCGCTAAACGGACGAATTTGAAACCGCTGTAGAGGATGCCGGCAATGATTAAATAAACAAACCACGGGACGTGCGTCAGAAATGCATAGGCGGCGGAAAACCAATCCGTCCACAACAGGATCATCACCGCCGCGATCGCCGTCAATGTCGTCCATCCTTGCGCTTTGCTGCTCATAATCTCCCCCCTGAATACCGGCCGATCGTTCTTTGTCCTTTTCGCAAAGACAAGCCATTTGTTTCATGTTTATGAGGGAGCGGCAGCGATTATAACCGAAAATTAACCGTCTTCCCCGCCCGTGGTCTCAGGAAGGCTCGGTTTATAAAAAGACCGGTAATCGAGCGGTTGGATGCGTTCAGTGAACGCACCAGGTTCCGTAATCTCCAACGCGCGGTCCATCATGTTCATGCGCGCGTCGAGATTGTCGATCATGTGAAGCACTTCCGCCTCTTTGATCAACGGCGCCTTTGGGCTTCCCCACTCCGCCTTCCCGTGATGACTTAACACCATGTGCTGCAACAAAGTCACTTCTTCCCCTTCAATACCAAGTTCCCGCGCCGTATCACCGATTTCGCCGATCATGATCGGAATATGGCCAAGCAATTTGCCTTCAAATGTGTAAGAGGCGGAAATGGTGCCCGAGAGCTCCTTGACCTTCCCGAGATCGTGGACAATGACACCGGCGTACAACAAATCGGAATTCAACGAAGGGTACAATTGCGCGATCGCTTTCGCAAGTTTTAACATCGAAACGACATGATACGCAAGTCCGGAAATGTATTCGTGATGGTTTCTCATCGCCGCCGGATACGTAAAAAATGCTTCTTGATGATTTTTCACCAATTGCCTCGTCAGCCGTTGCAGCTTCGGATTTTTCATTTCGAAAATGTACCGGGTAATTTCGTCGCCCATTTCTTCGATCGTCAACGGCGCCGACTTCAAGAAATCGCCGATTTTCACCCCGTCTTCCGACGCAGCAAGCCGCAACGTCTTCAATCGCAACTGACTTTTCCCGCGAAAACTCGTCATTTCCGCGGTCACCTTTACAATTTTTTCGGCGACATACGCCTTTTCGTCATCTCCCGAACAATCCCACAACTTCGCTTCAATTTCACCTGTCCGATCTTGCAGCATGAGCGTCAAAAACGGCTTTCCGTTACTCGCCACCGCTTTTTTCGCCGAGCGGATCAGCATGAATTTTTCCACCGTTTCCCCGATTTCAAATTGATGAATGCCTTTGTCCATCCGAATTTCCTCCTCACAACTTTTCAATACTCGCCCTCAAGCCTCCGCCGCTTTCCCGGCAACCGTTACGACAAATCGTACGCCGTCCGCTTCGTTTTTCACTCGAATTTCACCGCCGTGCAGGTCAACGATGCTTTTCACAATCGCCAAACCAAGTCCGAATTTCCCTTTCGCTCCTTTATAAAAAGGATCGAACAAATGAGCGAGATCTTGCTCGGCGATCGGCTGCCCATCATTATACACTTCGAGCTTCATGTGCTCCCCGACCTTCGCTGCATGCAGCTGGATCTCTCTTTCCGCATACCTGAGCGCGTTTTCCAGTAAATTTTCAATCAACACTTGCCATTGCTGACGATCGACGTAAAACACGGCATCTTCGCCCGAAATCGCAATTCGAAGACCTTCCTGTTGTACCGCCAGACGTTCGACGACATCAGTGACGATCGACCCAAACCGGACTTCGGTCCGCTGCGGCGATTCATTTTTTAATGCATCGAGCTTCGTATAGTACAGCAATTCTTTCACGCGCTGCTCCATGCGGCCCGCTTCACTGATGATGACGTCCATCGTTTCCCCGAGATCCCCTTTCGGGAAAAGGCCGTCTTTTACCGATTGTGCGTAACTGTTGATGATCATGATCGGCGTTTTCAACTCGTGAGACGCATGTTGAATAAACGTCTTCTGTGATCGGTCGTAACGAAGCAAATTTTGCCGCATGTGCTCAAATTGGTCGGACAGCCGCTGAAATTCATCGCTTTGCCCCCAGCGAAACGACGTTTGCCAATTTCTGCGCGCGATTTGTTCGAACCGGTCGCCGAGCATCGTCAACGGACGGCGCAAATAACGTGACAGCCAAAATGCAGGAACGATACTGAGTACGCCGACGATGGCCAACACGACGAGTAATCGCGTCCACAGCGTTTTAACCAAACTGTTTCGGTAATTCCCCCACATGTAGGAGATCAAATAGACCGGTTGGCCGTTAAAGTTCTTTTTTCGAATGACGTAAAACAGCGTCCCGTCCTTATAATGCAATTGATAGCGGCCAAGGTTCTTCGTTTGGTTTCCCGCATGCTGCCCCATTTTGCGCAGAACTTCATCTGGAACGGATTCCCCCCATAATAACGTGAGCTCGTTCGTAACGATAAGGTGACTGACGGAAAGCGCGGCGTTACGGCTTTCGAGGAACCCTTTTTGGTCCGCTTCGGGACGGAGTTGGGAAGGTTTTGAAATGACATGAAATTTTTCCCGCTGTTGCTGCTCGATGATTTGATAAGCCTGTTGTTTCAACGCCCCCTGGATTGAAATCGGGTAGACGACGGCGATGATCACTCCGACGAACAATACGAGCGCCATGAACGAAATCCAAATCCGCTGTGTTAACGTAAGGTTAAGAAATTTCATAGGAAACAATCCTGTAACCGGACCCGTACATCGTTTCCAAGTCGAGGCGCGGCATTTTTTTGCGCAGCCGGCGAATGACATCGTCCACCGCGCGATCGGAACCAAAATAGTTTTCGCCCCAAACGGCGCGAAGAATCTCCTCCCGGGATTTTGTTTCTCCGAGATGATTCAGCAGATAAAGAAGCAAATCGAATTCTTTCGTCGTTAAATCAACCTCTTCCCCGTTTTCAGCGACGACTTTTCTTGTCAACGGATCGACGCAATAACTTGACACGTGGTACTTCTTTAACGGTGCACCGGCTTCGTATACGCGGCTTAACAATTTTCGCACGCGAATGACAAGTTCTTTCGGCAGGAACGGCTTGGCCAAATAATCGTCGCTGCCGAGTTCCAGACCGAGAATGCGGTCGAGATCCTGATCACGGGCGGATATGAAAACAACCGGCACATCGGATTTCGCTTTAATTTTGCGCAGCAATTCGTAACCGTCGACGCCGGGAAGCATGATATCGAGAACCCAGAGATCAAACTCGCTGTCCAACTGCGAGAGAACTGAATCGCCGTCGTGAAAGACCGAGACGTCCCAGCCTTCTTTTTCCATGTACGTCTTTAACACTTGAGCGAGATTGTTTTCGTCTTCGACGAGACCGATATGATAACGCGGCACATTCCCCACACCTTCCGACAAAATGGTACACGCTTTAATTCTGTTATACCATACCGCAGCGCCGCAATCATGGGAAGAACGATGAAAAATGATGTAAATCTACCCATAATCTGAAGATACAAAAAGACCGAAGATATGCTCCGGTCAGGGTTGGCTGCTATCCTTATTTTCACTTTGCTTGATCGTAAATAAACGATACACATGCTGCACGATCACTTTAAGAACCGCATAAGTCGGGATGATCAAAACCATGCCTAATACACCTGCAAGGTTGCCGCCGACAAGAATCAGCAAAATGATCGTCAGCGGATGCGCATTCAAGGCGCGGCCCATGACTTGAGGCGAGATGAGATTGCTCTCAACTTGCTGGGCAATAATCATGACGACGGCCACGTAAAACACCATGATGGGGTCTTGAAAAAACGCCGCAATAACCGCCGGAGTAACAGCCAAAAACGGACCAAGAAAAGGAATCACGTTCGTCACCATGCCAAACAACGCAAGCAGCAACGCATAATCGAGCCCGATGACGAGATAACCGATGAAAAGCATGAATCCGACGCACGAACTGACGATCAGCTGTCCTTGTATGTAACTTCCGAGCGCGCTGTCCATGTCTGTTAACACGCGGCGAATGTCGTTGTGGCGGGATTTCGGAAAAAAACGCACGAGGCTCGGCACAAATTTACCGTGGTCGTCCAGCAAGTAAAAAAGAATGAACGGCACGACGACGAGCGAAAACAAAAAGCCGACGAAACTGCTTAAAAGGCCGCCGATCGAAGTGCTTGCCGATGAAAAAGCCGCTTGCAGCTTATTCCCGGCATTTTGCACCGCTTGAACGACGAAATCGGGAATGGAATCTTGGTTTTCTTTCCAATAAGCGATCGCCTGCTGCACTGTGTCGATCATGTACGGAAGATTGTTCACGAGTCGGGTGAACTGGGATTGAATGATCGGTACGAGCATATTGACGATCAAGGTGATGACTCCGGCGATCACAAGAAAAACAACAAGAATGCCGACTTTCCTTGGTACGCGCCACCGCTCCATCCATTCGATGAGCGGGCGGATCAGATAAAACAACAACCCGGCGATCAAAAAAGGCAAAAACAACGTTTGAATGAAAATGATGAAAGGAGTGAAAACGAACTTATCGGCATTGATAAGCCAGATAAGAATAAATACCATGATGCTGCCGACGCCAATACGAAACCATCTTTCGTTAACCAAAGGAACATCCCCGCCCGTCTGCAAAATGATCAACAGAACTTCTTTCCTTATCTTAACATAATTACGGCCGATTTCGCCGTTTCCTTCCAAAAGCAAGCGTGAATCTCAACGATTTGTTGAACGATTTGTGAATTTTATGTGACAAATCTGCGAACCGTTTGTTATAATAATAAAAAAACAGTTCTTGCAACAAACAATCCTTTCTGGAAAGGATGATGAACGTTATGGATATGGCGATTATTTTCATGTTGGTCGCAAGCGCAGCTCCATTCGTGTTCATTCATTTGAAAAAATATGTTTTTGCGGCAGCGCAAGTGTTGTTGCTGATCGGCATGTGGATGTATTTCTTCGCCGGGTTGAATCCGGAAACGCTTCCGGCTCCCTTCTCCGTGCTTTGGTTTAGCTTCTACGGCAGTCTTGTGCTTTCTGAAATCGGTTACGTGATGTTTGTCATTTATTTAGGAAAGACAATCGGCGCAGAATACCGGCAGGAACACCCGGATTCCAACGATCCGATCTCCGAATTATAAACCGAAAACATGCAAAAACATGGGGTCTGAAAAGCTGTGGCTTTTCAGACCCCATGAACGTTTTCTGCTTGATCGCAACGAATGGAGGCTGACTCGTCAAATCGTTTTCAACGACCTTTTGAGTCAGCCTCTTTTAAGTTCGCTTACATATGGTTCATATAACTCATGCCGAACGACATGACCCAAATCGATCCGACAATAATGATCACGAAGGCAATGAAAGCATGCACCATATTCCACATTTGGAATCGGCCATCTTCCGATTCGGTCACGTGCATGAACATAAACAGTTGCACCGCCGCTTGCAAAAAGGCGAAACCGATAATGATCGCCATGATCATCCCCGTAGAAAGACTCGTCTTGAAAGCAATCCAAAGCGAGAGCAAGGTCAATACGATCGACAGGATGAAACCGATGACGTGCTGCCATGGAAAGTCGCGGCCGTCACTGTTTCGGCTCTGATTTTGCTCACTCATTTATCTCACCATCCCCGACAAATAGACTAGCGTAAAGATGAAGATCCAGACGACGTCGAGAAAGTGCCAATACAAACTGGCGATGAATACCTTCCTTGCGGTCGTTGCATTCAAGCCGCGCCGGACAAGTTGAATCATGATTCCACTGATCCACAAAATCCCAAGCGAAACGTGACACCCGTGAGTACCGACAAGCGTGTAGAAACCGGACCAGTATCCGCTTGTTGAAATCTTCGCCCCTTCTCCGACGTATTCGACAAATTCTTTCGCTTCGTCAGCAACGAATCCAAGACCGAGCAACAATGTAATCCCAAGCCAGATCAACAACCCTTTTTTGTTGCCTCTTCGCATTTCATGTACAGCAATACCCGCCGTAAAACTGCTCGTCAACAGAAGAAATGTTTCGATCAACAAGTCTTTCAGTTTGAACAATTCTTCCGGTGTTGGTCCGCCGGCATAGCGGCCGAACATGACAAGATAGGTGGCAAACAGTGTGCCGAACAAAATGACTTCGGCGCCGAGGAACACCCAAAAACCGAAAATGCGAAGGCGGCCTTCCTCCTTTGAATATTCTAATGGGCGCGAAGCGTGTTCAGTTGTCGCATTCAATGGCGTCAAGCCTCCTTAATCCGGTTTTTTTCCGTCCGCTTAATTTCCTCGACGCTGACGTAATGACCGTCGTCGATTTCAAAGGACCGCAGGCCCATACAAACGAGCACGCCGATCAAAGCGAGAGCGGCCACCCAATAAACATAGAAAACCGCTGCAAAACCGACGATGAAGAACAACCAGGACATGACGAACGGCCTTCCCGACGAATTCGGCATATGAATCGGCTTCAGCTTACTGACCGGAAGCGACCGAAGTACCGATGGTTCATTGTTTTGTTTCACATACCAAAACTCATCGAGCCGCTTGATGCGAGGAATAAGCGCAAAGTTATAATGCGGAATCGGTGTCGGCGTCGCCCATTCGAGCGTCCTGCCATCCCAAGGATCGCCTGTCTTGTCCCGTTTCCCATAACGAGCGCTCCAAATCATGTTGTAGACGAGCACCATGAATCCGATGCCCATCAACGCTGCACCGATACTGGCAATCACATTCAAGTCGGTCCAATGGCTGTTCGAGAAGGTGTAGACCCGTCGAGTCATGCCGTCAAGGCCGAGGAAGAACATCGGCAAGAAGCAAATCAGAAAGCCTGGAACGAACAGCCAGAACGCCCATTTGCCGATCTTCTCGTTCAACATGTGCCCGAACATTTTCGGATACCAGTACAAGAGTCCGGCAATGCAGCCGAAGACCGTTCCCGATATGAGCACGAAATGGAAGTGGGCAACGAGAAAATAACTGTTATGGTATTGATAGTCGGCCGCCGCCATCGCCAGCATGACGCCGGTAATCCCCCCGATCGTAAAGCAAGGGATGAACGCCAGCGACCAAAGCATCGGCGTCGTAAATTGTATCCGCCCGCGAAACATCGTCCCGAGCCAGTTGAAGATTTTCACGCCGGTCGGAATCGCAATCGCCATTGTCGAAATTGAAAAGAACGAGTTCACGTCAGGTCCGGCACCCATCGTAAAGAAATGGTGGACCCAAACAATCAAGCTCAAGAAGCCGATCAACACCATCGACCAAACCATCGCCTTGTAACCAAACAGCCGTTTTTTCGAGAACGTTGAGATGACCTCGGAAAACACACCGAACGCAGGTAAAATGACGATGTAAACTTCCGGATGGCCCCAAAGCCAAAACAAGTTCGCCCACATCATCGGCAAGCCTTCGCCAGTTAACGTAAAAAAGTGAGCGCCGAACAACCGGTCAAACGTCATTAGCGCTAGAGCGATCGCCAAAATCGGAAACGCAAAGATGATGATCGCCGACGTAACGAGAATTGACCAGCTGAAGATCGGAAGCTTCATCATCGACATCCCCGGAGCGCGCATTTTCAAAATCGTTACGAAAAAATTAATACCGGTCGCGAGCGTACTGAATCCCGAAATTTGCAAGGATAAGAGATAAAAGTTTTGCCCGACGCCCGGATCGAGTTCCGGTTCGGCCAGCGGTGCGTAAGCGGTCCAGCCGGCATCCGGAGAGCCGCCAATGACGAACGACAAGTTAAACAACATCGCGGCCGTGAAAAATGACCAAAAACTAAGGGCATTTAAGTACGGAAACGCGACGTCGCGCGCACCGATTTGCAACGGGACGGCCACGTTCATCAATCCGATGATGAACGGCATCGCCATGAATAAAATCATGATGGTCCCGTGCGTCGTAAAGATTTCGTTGTAATGCTGCGGATCGAGAAAGTCTTCATTCGGAACGGTCAGCTGCGCTCTCATTAACAGGGCATCCACCCCGCCCCTGAACATCATTAATACGGCGGCAATGATGTACATGATGCCGATTTTTTTATGGTCAACCGTTGTCAACCATTCGTTCCACAGCCATTTCCATTTTTTATAGTAAGTGAGGACGAAGATGACGGCCAATGTTGTCATGATAATCATGAGATCAGCCGCATAGATCATCGGATCGCCCTTCACGAAGAAATGATCGACGTGATGATTCACCGGAAGTCCCTCCTTTTAATGCGGTGGCAAAATTTCTGTATGTTTTACGGCAAAGTCCGGTTCTTTTACATGATTTACAAATGAAAGATGCGTTGATGAAAACGTTTTTTTCGCCGATACGCCTGGCTCCAAAATGTTCAAATATTGTTCTTTCGTAAGTTTCGGCGCATTCTTTTTCACTTTCTCCGCCCATGCTTGGAAATCTTCGCGAGTCATCGCATGAACGTTGAATTTCATTTTCTGAAACAGTTTTCCGTTAAAATTTGCGTTCTTGCCCACGTAAGTGCCCGGATGATCGGCTTCAAGAATCAATTGCGTCATCATGCCGGCCATCGCATATTCTTGTCCGCCGAGAGACGGAATCCAGAGCGACGACATCGAACCGGCCGAAGTTAAGCGAAACTTGATCGGTACGTCTGCCGGAATGTTTAAGTAATTAACCGTTTCAATGCCTTGTTCCGGATAAACAAAAATCCATTTCCAGTCGGACGAAACTACGCGGACCGTCAACGGTTCCTGGTCTTTCGATTGCTTCGGCGGATCTTCCAGCGCATAAATCGTCCGTACCGTCGGAACTGCAAGACAAATAATGATGATGATCGGAATGACCGTCCAGAGCAATTCCAACCATTTGTTGCCTTCCTGCTCAGGATCATGGTTTTGATGACCCGGGCGGTCCCGGTAACGCACGAGTATGATCGTAAATGCCGAAAAGACGACAAGAACGATAAACAACATGAAGCCGAGCGACCATAAGATCAACTGAAATTGATCTTCGGCCACAGGACCTTGCGGATTCAAAACTTTTATGTTGCATCCACTCAACATGAATACACTCAACAATAATGTCGATAAGGAAATCGTTTTCCACTTGAACATAAGGCTCACTCCTCTCCTGATGCACAGTTCTGTGATCGCCGTCACATTTTTTCAGATCCGCAATTATCTTACCAGAGAAGACGTTGCAATGGCTGCCGCTGCAGCAAATGTCGCCATTTGCTCACGTTTTGATCACAATTCATTAACAAAATCGTCCCGAAATGTTCAAATCTCGCGGACGATTGTGCCCCATCTTTTTGTTCTATACCACAATGGGTGAGGTGTTTAACGAAAAATGAATAAAAAAAAAGAAACGGCAGTGACCGCTTCTCTCAATAAACCCTATAACGTTTCCGACAATTGATTCAAAAGGTCGGCCGCCTTCAACATCCTCGATCCGTACCAGCAAATTTCTCCGTCGATTGCGACAATCTCGCAACCGGAAAGGTGTTCGCGTAATTCCTTTCGGTCCGCATCTTGAAAAGGATACGGCTCAGAGGACAGAAAAACGAATTCCGGCGAAGCCTGGCGAAGATCCGCGACCTCGATTTCCGGATACCTCTCCGGACGATTCGCAAAAACGTTCGTAAAGCCGGCTTTTTGCAGCATCGAATCGATGAAAGTGTCGCTTCCGGCGGCCATGTACGGATTTTTCCATATCAGATACGCCATCGAACGCGGGCTGACCCTTCCGAAAAAGTCGAATTTCTGTTCGATTTTCTCAGTGAGCGCTTCCGCTTTTTTTTCGCGATCGAGCAATTTCCCGAGATCTCGTATCATCGTCAATGCGTCCTCATAGGAGCGAACATCCGCCACGAACACCGGAAAATCTTTTTCCAACGCTTCGATTGTTTCCTTCGGATTTTCTTCCTTTTCGGCGATAATCAAATCCGGTTTCAGTTCGGCAACGACATCGGTCTTAATTTTTTTCGTGCCGCCTACCGTGCGCACCTGTTTCACAAGCGATTCAGGATGAATGCAATAACGCGTTCGCCCAACGACTTCTTTCTCCGTCAAGCCAAGATCGAACAACGTTTCCGTAATCGAAGGACATAACGAAACGACTCGTTTCGGTGGAAACGGATACGCGGTCTCACGGCCTAAATGGTCTTTCATGTTACGCATTACTGATCGCCTCCGTGTGGATCAAGGCTGGAATGCGCTCGAGCGCAACATTCCCTCCAGACACAACAGCCGCCGCCTTCTTTCCGGAAACGCAAGCCTTGTTGGCCATGACCGCAGCAATCGCGACCGCACCCGAGGGTTCAACAAGCTGTTTCATTCGCTCAAGCATGAAAGTGAAGGCTTGCTTAATTTCCGTTTCGCTGACGAGAACGATCTCATCGACATAGTTTCGAATGACTGGATAAGTCATCTCGCCGGGTTGCAACGCCCGCAAGCCGTCAGCCGCGGTTTCTGGATGATCGATGGAAACAATTTTGCCCGCCGCCAAGGACTGAAAAGCATCGTTCGCCCCCTCAGGTTCGACTCCGATGACACGCACCTCTGGATTCGTTTCCTTGATCGCGGTCGAAATGCCGGAAATGAGCCCGCCTCCGCCGATCGGCACATATATGACATCGACTTCAGGCAGCGCTCGCAAAATTTCCAAACCGACGGTCCCTTGGCCGGCCATAATAAACGGGTCGTCGTATGGAGGGATGAATACCGCATCTTTTTCTTTCGAAAAGACGCGCGCTTTAGCCAGTCTCGTCTTCGACGTCGGCCCGCCTTCGAGCACGGCCGCCCCGTAACTTTTGATCGCATCCACTTTGCAGCGAGCCGCGTCATCCGGCACAAAGATCGTAGCTTTCATGCCGAGCCTCGCGGCCATATAAGCAACCGCTTGCCCGTGGTTGCCCGAGGACGCGGCCACGACATGCTTCGTCGTTCCTGCCAGCGATTTCAGCTTGTTCGCCGCCCCGCGAATTTTAAACGAACCCGTCTTTTGCAAATGTTCCGCTTTCAAGTACACTTCGTTGTCCGCCATCTCCGATAACGTACGCGACTGCAGCAACGGGGTTTCGTGAACCTCTCCCGCAACCGATTTTCCCGCTTCCTTGATGTCGCGCAAACCAATCATCGCGCCAACCCCCTTCTTGCCTTGCCGCGGCAGTTCGCCGCATCCGGCATGCTATTCTCTCATTATAAAGGATAAACGAGCAGATCAAGCATAAAATCATAGAAATCGTGAAGGCATTCGCGAAGAAAGGACAATCGGTATGAAACGGCAAGATCCTCACATTTTATCAAATGTTTTCGGTCTGCTCTTGCTTTATTTCAACGTCATTATCACATTCGCGGCGATTTACATGCTGCTCGACCATACCGGAGCCGGCCCGGTCATCGACCACTACGAACGTTATGAAATAACCGAAGGATGGTCTCACATGATCATGAAACCGCTGTATTTTAGCGCGATCACTTTGTTGTCTGTCGGCTACGGTGATATTACGCCGTTCGGCTGGTCCCGCGCGGTCTCCGTCATCGAAGCGCTGGTGGGCTATTTGCTGCCGGCGACCGTGATGGTGCAAGTTGTCCGGCTGTTTCCCAATCAATTCAAACGGTAAACGCTATTGCCCGAATGTTTCCGGCATGTTCACTTTTGTCTCCGAACGGCTGCGCTTGACTAACAATAACACTTCATTCAAAAACAGCAGAACGACGATCCATGCGAAATAAGTAAGAACCGAGTGGTGCAATGCGCTCAACCATCCTGCCGGCGGCACACGCAAGTGCATCGTGAAAGCAAAGAACATTCCGAACGTAAAATTGCGCGCCCACTGGGTCACGTTATAGCTGCCGATTCCGCGTGCAAAGCCAAGTTGTTTGACCCGAATTACAGCTCGCACGGTTTCACAGCTTTCAACAATGATGAACCAGACAAACACCCAAAGCCAAATGGCAACGGCCGCACGGTCGGAAACCGCATTTGAAAGAATGCCGGCCAAACCGGTAATTGACATCGAACCGTGCAAAATGCAGTTCGTGTTCGTCCATTCATGGATCCAGCGCAATTGCCGAAACGTTCGCAAATAACGAAGCACGATCAACAAAAATCCGATCATGTAAAAAAAGGTGCCGATCAACAGGAGCGTTACCGCGAAAACGTGCGGAAGCAGGTCGCGAAAAAGCGCATGACAAAAAATCAATACCGATTCCGTCGCCACTGTCGAAAGCAAGATGATGCCATGCATCTTCTCATACCAACGGTTCCGAAAGACGATAACGAAATTTTTCACGCACAATCCGAAAAACAACGCCCATAAAAAAACGTTGAAACCTGCCATCACTTCGGCAACAGCGGCAAACTCGGGGACGCGATGCACCAATATCGTTCCCGTCACCGAAGTTGCCGCCACCCAAGTGCCGATTCCAAAACTTCCGACCGGATCTCCGAGATGGAACTTCCGGTTCCCCGAATCGAGGAGATCTTTTACATAAACACCAATAAAATATACCCACAAGGCAAACAGGGCGATGGCGAAAATTTTTCCGTAGAATCCGGTGAACAACGAAAAATGTCGGGACACCCCGCTCATGAAGATGCCGAATGACATAATCATCGCCGCCGAAGACGTCGGCAATCGGCCGCCGACAAAAAAGATTGGGCGCAGCCAAAGAAACAAAAGACCGAAAAGCAACAACCACTCCACGTCGATAAACCAATCATCGACCGCATTTCTGCTCAATGCCAATGCGACCAACAAAAACAGAAATACAGCCCCCGAAACGATACGGGTTTTCATTCCTCTCAACTCCTGAACAAACATCCGTCCTTTTGCAGCCGAATCATCGGCCGCCTGCTTTATCTTACTCCAAGAACGCTTTTAAGACAACGACGTGGTTATGTGTTTCGTCCTTTGCGGCGTAAAGCAGCGTAACCGTGCCTTCTTCGCTCCAATCGCGCAACTGCTCAACAGCCTCCTGGCGTTCCGCACTCTCGGAAAGCTCCTTTTCATACGCTTCCTTAAATTCGTCGAAACGCTCCGGATCATGTCCGAACCACTTGCGCAAGTCCGGACTCGGCGCAACGGCTCTCATCCATTCGTCGAGCCGTGCCTCTTCCTTCGAAACGCCGCGCGGCCACACCCGGTCAACGAGCACGCGCTTCCCGTCATCAGCCGAAGCTTCTTCATAAATTCGTTTCAAACGAATCATGACCATCGCCTCCTCGATGTCGATCATTCCCTTTCACCGGCTGCGCCAAACGATTCAACCTTGTTCCTCTTCCTTTTTCTTCAAGAGCAGGACGAGCTCCCGCAATCCTTCGTTGCGAATTCGGTCATGCTCCGTCTTCTGGTTCATGAACGCAATCGCCTTGAACAAGAAAACAATCGCAAACACGAGCAAAAACAAAGCTCCGAGAAAATATACGATCGGAATTAAAGTAAACAAAGTCCCGCCTCCGACACTCATCATCATCCATTCCTCCTTTTTCTATTATTATCGGTTAATTGAATGAAAATTGCATGTTTCATGCCAAATCGTTGATTCATCTTTGGATTTGTTATAAGATATATCATAACATGTAAGGAAAGCTAACATATTAAATCGGAGGCTTGAACGGACAGTGAAAAAAATCGAAGCGATTATCCGCCCGCAAAAATTGACGGATACGATCAACGGATTGCGAAAAATCGGAATTACCGGCCTCACCGTATATCAAGTCGTCGGACGCGGCCAACAGAAAGATGGAACGGGTGTCTACCGCGGCCACAACTATAAGGTAACGCTTCATCCGAAGGTGAAAATCGAAATCGTGTTGTCCGACAATAAGGTTCGTGAAGTGATGAACGTCATTATGAGCACGGCAGGAACCGGAGAAAACGGGGATGGAAAAATTTACGTCTCGCCGGTCGAGGAAGCGTACAATATCCGAACGGGAGAACCGGATCAAACGATCGACGAACTTGTGAAAAAGGTGGAGAACTAATGGAACTCATTTACTTGAATACCGTCTGGGTTGTCATCGCCGCAGCGATGGTTTTGTTCATGGAAGGCGGATTCAGCTTGCTCGAAGCCGGTCTCGTCCGCACGAAAAACACCGTCAACGTCACGATGAAAATTTTCGTCGATCTGACCGTCGGCACACTCGCCTACTGGCTCGTCGGCTTTGGCTTCATGTTCGGAGATGACGCATTCGGCTTGCTCGGTACGACTCTATTTGCCGCACCGGAAAACGTTCAACTTACGGCGAACTTGCCTACCGCCGCTTACGTCCTGTTCCAGATCGGATTTGCGGTCGCCTGCATCTCCATCGTTTCCGGAGCCGTCGCCGAACGGATGAACTTCAAGGCTTACATTCTCGTCGCCGTCTTCGTTACGATGATCCTCTATCCGATATCCGGCCATTGGATCTGGAACGCCGGCGGCTGGCTCGCCTCCCTCGGTATGAAAGACTTCGCCGGCTCCGCCGCGATTCACGCCCTCGGCGGCTTCGCCGCCTTGAGCATGGCCAAAGTGCTCGGCCCGCGCAAAGGCCGGTTTCACTCCGACGGCAGCGCGAACGTTTTTGCGCCGAGCAACATTCCGCTCGCCTCATGCGGTGCATTCGTGCTCTGGTTCGGCTGGTTCGGCTTTAATGCCGGCAGCACGCTCGACGCATCAAACGCCGCCCTGGCCTCGATCGCATTGAACACGATGCTCGCGGCCGCCGCCGGCGGAGCGATGACGTTGTTCGTCACAATGTTCAAGTTCGGAAAAGCCGATCCGAGCATGACGATCAACGGCGTCCTATCCGGCCTCGTGGCGATCACCGCAGGATGTGCTTACGTCGCGCCCTGGAGCGCTGTCATCATCGGGGCAACCGCAGGTTTCATCGTCGTTTACGCCACCTTGTTCATGGATTCACTCAAAATCGACGATCCTGTCGGCGCAGTTGCCGTACACGGATTCAACGGCGTTTTCGGGACGATCGCCGTCGGTCTATTCGATTCCGCGGACGGCCTTTTGACGACCGGCAGCGCGAACCTTCTTCTCGTGCAACTGTTATGCGCCGCAGCCGTCACCTTTTGGGGCCTTGGCGGAGGATACGCAGCCGCGAAAGGCATCGATAAGCTCGTAGGAATTCGAGCTACAGAGCCTGAGGAAGAAGAAGGATTGGACATGGTTTATCACGGAATTCCCGCATACAACGACCTCGAGCGTTTTTCGGATCTTCCTTCAGGACTTTACGATTTTCAAGAACATACCGGAATTTCGATCGCCGAAGGAAAACCGCGAAAGAAGTGGAAGCGCGACAAACATTCAGTCATTTGAAACAAAGGATTTCCGGGATCGCCGCGAAACGGTGATCTCTTCTTTTTTGCTATTATCGCCTTTTTACAATTTAGGAACAAAGAACCAGCAGCACTGGGACCATCCGCTTATTTTAATTTTTTTTACAAATCTTGAAGGAATTTGTCAGTCGACTGCGAATTACATTATTAGACAAGTTACCGTGTCGGCAAAATGGTTTGACGAAAAGTTGAGGTGTATTTCTTGAATGTCAAAGTTCGAAAAGATGTGTTGCTAGACTGGTATTACGCGATGAAGAATAAAGATTTCGAAACGGCCGATCGGATGAAACAAGAAATCGACACAGCAGAACAAGATGTTTCGGATTTCGAAATGAAAGCACTTTACAAATTAATGGCAGCCCGTTACCATTTAATGTACAAGGATTTGGTAAAGTTTTCATCTGTCATCGCCGAACTTGATCTTAATACGAACAATGACCGTTATTGGTTGACTTATTATTATCATTTCTTCCGCGGCATTTACCATTACGAACGCCAAGAATACAAATTATCCCTCGATTTTTACAATCGTGCCCGCTTGCACGTGTTCAACCAAGATGCTGAAGAAGTCGGTGAATTTTATTACCGGCTGGCAGCGACTTATTTGCGAACGTACAAAATCACGTTGACCATCGAGTATGCGAAGAAAGCGCTGGGCATCTTCAAAAGCAGCCACAATTACAAAAGAATGTCAGGCTGTGAAATGATATTAGGCATTTGCAACCAGGATATCTTTCAGTATAACGAAGCAGAAAAGCATTACCAGGACGCTTTAATCATCGCCGAAAAAACACAAGACGAATTGTTGAAAGCAAGAGTGCTGCACAACCTTGGAGTCTTGTATTCGGAGTTGAATGAACACAAAAATGCGATCCATTACTTGACGCAAGGACAAAAGCTGTTCAAAAACAACGATCTTTATTTAATAACGCAAAATCTGTTTCAACTGGCGAAAAACTATATAAAGCTTGATCACATTATGGAAGCCCTTAAGATGTTGGACAAGGGGCTCCGGTTATCGAAAGAGAACGATTACCTCACGTATTACTATCGGTGTAAACTGCTCAAAACCAAGTTTTTTGAGCCTCAACATTTTGAAACCATCTATAAAGAAGGGATTGAATATTACAAAGAACATGAAGAATGGCAGTTAGTCGTCGAGTACAGTGATGAATTGGGTGCTTACTACGGTGGAATAGGAAAGTTTCAAGAGGCTTATGAGTACTTACTGTTGTCCATTGAAGCAAGAACAAAAATCGAAAGGGAGCGTGGACTTTCCAATGAAACATTTGATAGTTAAGATTATCGTTGTCGCTGTAGTAGGTTTGGGACTATTCGCACTTAACGACTTGAATGCTGCAACCCATTTGTCGGCTGACGGGGTTGAGACGAACTCAGTAGACAATACCATTGACGATTAATCCGAATTCGATCGAATAGGAACGCGGCGTGCATGCCAAGTGCACGCCGTTCGCTGTTGCAATCTTCCGTGAACACGCTCCCCCTCCCCGAAAGCCCGTATTTTTGATAAAATAAGCAAAAACCCCTCTGGAAAGTCGGAGTGACGATGAACGCCAACAAACAAAAACAAGTCCTCGATGATTGGTACGAGGCGATAAAAAATTTCGAGTACGAACGATCCGCGCAACTGAATAAACGTGTAGATGCCGATTTACTTCTAAAAGATGAAGATTTGATCCTTTACCGGCAGCTGCTTAAGGCAAGATACCTCATCCTGCTTAAAGATCACGACAAAGCTGCGCTCTTGCTTGACGGCCTACACCCGCCGGCCAACGAACATCATTGGCTTCACTATTATTTTTATTTTTTTCACGGCCATCTCGAATACAATCGAAAAAATTATAAAAAAGCGCTGGCGTTCTACGCCCAGGCGGAAAGGACCGTCTCCGCGCTCAACGACGAAGAATGCGGTGAATTTTATTATAAAAAGGCTTCCGCCCTTTACCGCGACCTTCGTTTCGAACGCTCTCGCCGGGATGCCGCAAAAGCACTGGCTTTGTTTGCAGCGCACGCCCATTATAAGCGAATGGCCGATTGCGAAAATCTGCTTGGATTGCATTTTGAAGATCGGGGCGAGTTGGAATCGGCTCACAACCATTACATGAAAGCATTGTACTACATTAGAAAGGCAAAAAATACGTCTTCGGAGAACATCATCCTCTACAACATCGGCGTCCTGTACGCGAATCACCGGCATTTTGCCGAGGCTTTGCCTTATTTCAAACGTGTTTTTCCGAAATGGCGTGAAACAGACAATGATTTTATTGCGCAAACCTATTATTTTTTGAGCAAATGTTGTTTTCAGCTCGGAAAGACGGTACAAGGGAAAGACTACTTAGACAAAGGATTGGCCTATGCGATTTCGCACAACAATGTTGACTATCGACACCATTTAAAACTTTTAGAAGCAAAATTCGTGGACCCTGCTTCGCGTCAACCCGTCTACCAGGAAGCCGTTTCCCACTTCATTAGGAACCACGATTGGACGTTTGTCAATGAATACAGCCGCGAATTTATTTCGATGAACAACGGAATCGCAAAAGAAAAGCGGCCATGCCAACAAGGGGCGGATCTCGTTTCTGTCGGAAACCATTTGTATTTTCACGCAACCGAAAGTTGGATCGCCTTTGATAAACAAGAAAGAATCGGACTCTCCCGGAAAGAGTCGAACCTTCTGAAGTTTTTCATCGCTCATGAGGGAGAAATCATTTCGGCTGCCGTCATCGCCGCAGAAATATGGAAGGGCTCCATTCAAGCGAGCGGCGTTCGCCAAGCCATTCATCGGTTAAAAAAGAAGTTGGGACCCGCCGCCCCTCTCATCGTCGGACGTCCGCAAGGCGGCTACGTTTATACGTCGCCATGATATCGTTTGTTATAATAAAAGGAAGAAGGATATGGAATTTGAGGTGTGAATGGTGAAAGGCGAGCAATTGCGAACAGCGCTCAATCGATGGTATCACTTGATCAACACGGGGAACGGTGAGAAAGCGAAATCGCTCAAGCGCAAACTGGAAGCGTTCGGGAACATCCAAGACCCCGATTTGTCTTGCTTTTACCGACTGCTCACCGCTTGGTATTTTTTAATGCAGCATGACTATGACCAATCATCCGCGATCTTAAACACGATTTCGCCTCATCGAGAGAAAAGCCATTGGCTCAATTATTACTATTATTTTTTTCGCGGCGTAAACGCTTTTTATTTTCGGAACTATAACGAAGCTTTGCAGTTTCTCCAAGAAGCGAAACCTTTCTTACGTGACAAGCCGGAAATCGAACAAGCGGAATTTTATTATCGAATCGCTTCCGTTTATTTCAGAACCCATCATTTCAGCTTATCGATCAAGTTTGCAACAAAGTCGCTCCGCGCGTTTTCGAACAAAGATCAATCGGAACGCATGGCTGACTGCGAAAATTTACTCGGACTCAATTACATGTCGCTCGAGGATTATGATCGGTCCATGATCCACCTGAAGACCGCCTTAAACCTTTGCAGGGCCGCGAAAAGTGACAATTTGTTGAAATGGGTGATCTATCAAAATCTCGGACTTCTTTACGCGCACAAAGGCGAATATGATCGTGCCCGAACCTTTTACGAGGAAGTATACAGATGTATCGACACCAAGTATGAATGGATCCAACTCCAAAATATTCACGAACTATGCGAGACGTATTTTCTGCTGAATGAAGCGGATAAAGGGAAGGCCCTGTTAGCCGAAGGGTTACGTAAAGCAAACGATCCATCGAACGACTACTTTCATCGGTTCAAAGTGCTGGAAGCGAAATTCGCAGCACGCG
>DASSOY010000045.1 GCA_035700025.1 Bacillales bacterium
AAAATCAAAAACGGCGTCGTCACCGACTCCGACAGCTCTGAAGAAGCATCGGCCGAGGAACCGGCTGACGGCGACGACAAACGCATTTCAAGGGTGAGCCACTTGAAATTATAGTTTCCGCGAAAGGAGGAAACATCATGATCAAACTCAATTTGTTGTTCCTCACCGTTACCATTGCCCGCAAACCTACGCATCCGGCACAACGTTACGCGGACAAAATGCGCATTCAACAAATCCGCGAATCGAACGAAAGAAAACGATACGAAACGTTCCATATGTAAAGAAGACGCCGGTCGCCCGGCGTCCATTTTTTATCTCCAAGCCTCCACGTCCCACACTTTCGTCACCCATCCTTCGTAAAACGAAGGATCGTGCGACACGACGAGCACCGTTCCCTTATATTCACGCAACGCCTGCTCGAGCACTTCTTTCGCCTCGACGTCCAAATGGTTCGTCGGCTCATCGAGCACGAGCCAGTTGCTGTCGGCGAGCATCAGCTTGCACAGCCGCACCTTCGTCTGCTCGCCGCCGCTCAACGCCTTCAGCGGCTGAAACACGTGCTCGCTCTTCAGCCCGCACCGCGCCAGGGCCTGGCGAATTTCTTTTTGCGTCAAATCCGGGAACTGCGCCCCCACTTCCGCTAACGCGGAATGCTCGTCCTCCGTGTGATCTTCCTGCACGAAATACGCCGGTTTCACCCGGTCGCCGAGCGTCACCGCTCCGCTCACTGCCGCCAACTGCCCGAGCATCGTCTTCACCGTCGTCGTTTTCCCGACGCCGTTCCGGCCGACGATCGCCGCTTTCTCGCCTCTTTTCAGCTCGAGATCAACCGGCGCGTACAGCGGCTCTCCATAGCCCGCCTGCAGCCCTTCCGCTTTCATCACGACGCTCACCGGTTCGGACGCCACGCGGAACTTGAACTTCGGCCGCGGCAGCTTCGTCGGCTTGTCGATGCGCTCAATTTTTTGCAGCCGCTTTTCCCGGCTTTTCGCCTGCTTCGCCGTCGACGCCCGCGCTTTATTTTTTTGTATATACGTTTCTAACTGCTCAATTTCCTGCTGCTGACGCGTGTAAGCGTCGTAAATTTGTCTTTTTCGCATTTCGTGAGCCTTTAGAAAGTAATCATAGTTGCCAGGATAACGGAACAACGTTTGATGCTCGAGATGATAAATAATGCCGACCACTTCGTTCAGAAAGTCCGTGTCATGCGAGATCAAAATGAACGCATGCGGATACGATTTTAAATAATCGGTCAGCCATTCAATATGCGCCGTGTCCAAGTAGTTCGTCGGCTCATCAAGCAGCAGCACTTCCGGCCGCTCCAAAAGCAGCCGCCCCAGCAGCAGCTTCGTCCGCTGCCCGCCGCTCAGCTTTCCGACTTCCGTCTCCAAGCCGAGCGCCGTCAGCCCGAGACCGGCCGCCACCTCCTCCACCTTCGCATCAATGCCGTAGAAATCGTTGCGCTCCAGCTCATCCTGCAAGTTCCCGAAACGTTTTAACAAACGTTCCAGTTCCTCGCCTTCCGCCGACGCCATCTTTTCCGACGCCGCCAGCATCTCCCGCTCCGCTTCATACAGCCGCGCGAACGCGCTCCGCAAATCATCGCGAATCGTTTCCTCATCACGCAAATCCGCATGCTGCTCAAGAAAGCCTCGCCGCACGCCGGGAAGCCACTCAATCCGGCCTTCGTCCGGAATCACTTGACCTGACAACACCTTCAACAGCGTTGTCTTCCCGGCGCCGTTCGGGCCGACTACCCCGACGTGCTCGCCTTTCAATAAACGAAAGGACACGTTGCGGAAAATATTTTTATCACCAAATCCATGGGTCAATGCTTCAACATGAACCATACTCATTTTCAAATTCTCCTTTCTCTTCTCCAAACACGCACCAATCGCAAAGAGAAAAGAACGCAAAAAAAGACGGGTATCAAAACATACTCCGTCTCTTCATAAACCGCACGTTATGAAAAAAAGGATCTGTTTTTAACCGCTTAACGCTCCTTGCCATTGGCTTAAAAAAGGGCACACTACACCTGTGCTCAAGCCAACCCAAGTTGCATCACAGCGGAAAAACCCATCGATCCTTCACTCCTCGAAAATTTTATATTCACGACTTTACCACAGCGAACGGCAAATAGCAATAGGCACGGGCAACCGGGGTTGGTTAAATCCTCCATGATTGAACAACAGCGAATGCATCCAATCTAAGAAAAGAAACGGAGAAAGGAGAGGAATGATGACGAACGTACGAAGAATGCTTGCGGCGTTGGCAGTCGCCCTTCCGCTTTTGCTCATCGTTGCGGCAGGGGAAACAGGCGCCGAAGAGGCGGACGTCATTCACTTGCGGTTGCTGGAAACGACTGATTTGCACGGGTTCATCATGCCGTACAATTACGGCCAACAAAAGGAAGTCACCACGTACGGCTTCGCCTTGACGGCCTCCTTGATCAAGCAGGCGCGCAGCGAAGTGAAGAACAGTCTGTTGTTCGACATTGGGGATCTTTTGCAAGGGAGCTACCTCGACAAATTCGTCGCCGACAAAGGCTTGCTCCCTGACGAAGTGCACCCGATGATTCGGGCGATGAACTTGATGGGCTACGACGCGGCAACTGTCGGCAATCACGAGTTTAATTACGGAATCCGGTTCATGAACGAAGCGCTCGACGACGCCAATTTCCCTTATGTGAGCGCGAATTTGTTCTATGACGACAAAGACAAAAAGGCGAAAAACGACATTCCTTATTTCCGGCCGTACGTAATGCTGAATCGAACGTTACGCGATGAGAACGGACAGGAGCACGAATTAAAAATCGGCGTGATCGGCCTCACTTTGCCGCAAACAATTGCTTGGAACCGCCGCTTTGAAAGACTCGGCGGCATTTTGAAAACGAAAGACATTTACAAGACTGCGAAAAAATATGTGCCGATTATGAAAAAAGAAGGCGCCGATGTTATTGTTGCCTTGTCGCACAACGGGCTTGGCAAACCGAAAGTGATGAAGAAAAACAACGAAACGTACAGCCTAACGACAATCAAGGGCATCGATGCCGTCATGTTCGGCCATATTCATAAAGTGTTTCCGAGTAAAACTTTTGCCGGAATTCGCGGCGTCAACCTTGAAAAAGGCACGATCAACGGGGTCGCAGCCGTTGAAGCCGGCCGTTGGGGCAGCCACCTCGGCGTCATCGACTTAACGCTGAAAAAGAAAAAAAACGACTGGAAAGTCGTGTCCTCTCACGCCGAAGCCCGCCCGGTCTTCGATCCGAAAACCGGCCAAGCCCGCGTGCAGCCGAACCCCGAAGTCGTAAACGCCGTTCACGCCATTCACGAGGCCGCGCTCAACTACATGCTGTCGCCGTCCAGCGACTTCCTGCGCCCGCAAAAAAGCGTACAGCCGTAACTAGAACCTTTTCCTATCAAGCCTGTTGAGAAAGTTTCAACAGGCTTTTTTTTATCTGGCATCGTTCATAACCACAATTAGAAGAACGTTCGGATTTTGGAGGATGAAGCAGTATGGTCGATGGTACGCATTATATACAGTCTCCACTCATCATAAGGCTAATCGAAAATAAAAGTAAACTTGTAAAGATAATAGCCGCTACGGGAACGAATGGATACATGAAAGAAAGTAAGAACTTCGTTTCTCCCCCAAATAGTCCTCAATGTGTCTTGAGAAGACCAAAGATACTATACCATTACTTATAAGTACATTATTTTTTATTACCAATAACTATATTAATATATCTGCTATATGTTTTGAAGCATATAAAACTGTTTGAGCCCCGATACACAGGTAGGTATTTTGGACTAAATCTAATTTTACGCCTAATGACCTACACGAAAAACATTTGCTTTATGGTAGATTAATAGATAAATTGGAAAGATAAGGAGGAAATAAGGGGTAAAAGGAATTAAGTGACTATTAAAAAGAGGTGGTTTTTTGGTTAAAAAAATAATTTCCGCATTGTTTATTTCTTTACTATTCGTATCTGGTTTCTCATTTGCAAGTGAAAGAACTGTTAATGCTGCAGGACTAGACGTTACATATTTTTTTGCCCATGAGATGGCAGACCACGCCGCTCAAATGGCATACTACGCTATGAATGATACTACATTTCCACTTGGTACAGGGATTTATTTTGCTAAAAAGGAACAATCAGGTGGAGAATAGGATTATAAACAATACTTTGCTCCTGGATACCCATTTGTTTTTAATGGACTCACCGTTTACAACGAGGATTTAGGAAACATGCATTATGGTTTTGTAGGTAAGGCAGCTGGATTTAGTAACACCACTTTAAGGGCAGCAGCTGGGTTCGTGCAAATTACTAATGGTACTGCCAAAAAGGAATGGTTAACCACTTACTTTGATGATCCAAACGATCAGCATTGGATAAACTATGGTATTAACATGTGGGATGATCAATCTTTACCTATTCCTCCTGGTGGATGGGATAGCACTGATATTGCAACCCGGTCATCATCATCCAAATTGATTAATCCAATAAACGGTGAAACATATACTCGTCAAGAGTTAATAGACCTGTTGACACCTCAAGAGAAGAAGGACATCTTAAAGGATGTTAAAAGAATAACAAGAAAAATCCAAGCTAAAAATAATTAATTTAGGTAGGAGGACCTATTCTTAATTAGATAGGTTCTCTTACTATTTGTAATATAGTATACTCAATGTTGAGTTTCACATATCTTCAATATTTTTTAGGAGCATCTCATGAGAAAAGATTTTGAAGCACCAGAAAATCCCGATAAAGAAATTAAAAAAGCAAACAGATATGTACAAATTGGGTGTCTTTCTATATCTATTGTTTTTTTATTGCTTATAGGTTTTATAATTTATCATTATTTTTTTTCAATGAGTTCCTTACCGGAGGGTACTTTTGTAGAAAGTTATGAGTCACCGGGTGATACATATATCTTAAAGATTTATAGGGTTAATGGTGGAGCGACTGTTGATTTCGTCATTAGAGGTGAATTGCTAAACAAAAAAACTGGGGAAACCAAAAATATTTACTGGAATGAACAAAAATCCAAAGTTAAAGTAAGGTGGATTAATAAATTCATTGTTGAGATCAATAAAACAAAACTGGATGTAAGAAAAGATACTTTCGATTTTAGGCAACAATAATTTGATTCTCGTTTTAAGGAATTCCAACTGCCGCCGCACTTCACTCACTCCGTCGTTCTCTTCAAAATCGCCTGCTCGAACCACTTCCACGGCATTATCGCCTTCATCCGGATTGCCGCCTTCGTTCCCTTCCCGAGCGGGTAGCGGAAATCCGGCTGCTCCGCCTCGGCAATCTCGGCGATTTTCGCGGCCACTTCCTTCGGATCGCCCGCTTGCGCGACGATCTTTTTCACCCGCCGCGTCAACCGCTCCAATTTTTCCGCATACGGACTGTTTTCGATCGCCGCCATGCCGCCGATCCCTTTGTCCCATATGTTCGTCGCGTACGACCCCGGCTCAACGATCGCCACCTGCACGCCGTACGGCTGCATTTCCAGCCGCAGCGCTTCGCTGAAGCCTTCCACGGCGAACTTCGACGCCGCATACGCCCCGAGCCCCGGCATCGCAATCCGCCCGCTCACGCTGCTCACTTGAATGATCGTCCCGCTTCCGCGCTCGCGCATGCCCGTCACGACCGCCTTCGTCATCTCGATCAAGCCGAACACATTCGTCTCGAACTGGCTGCGCCACTTCGCCATCTCGACGTCCTCGACGAAACCGCCGACGGCGAAGCCGGCGTTGTTCACAAGCACGTCAACCGTGCCGACTGCCTTCACGGCCGCCTCAATTTGCGTCGATTTCGTCACATCAAGCGGCAGCGTCTCGATCCTGCCCTCGACGCCTCGCGCTCTCGCCTGCTTCAGCAACTCTTCTTTTTTCTGTAAATCACGCATCGTCGCGGCCACATGAAAGCCTCTTTCCGCCAGCACGAGCGACGTCTCCAAGCCGAATCCCGAAGAAGCACCGGTCACCATTGCGATTTTCAATGAAAAAACCCCCGTATCTATGACATGATTTGTCACAATGATAAGCTATACTAAAGTAAAATGAGTAAGAAAGGCAGATGATCCATGAACGAAGTCCAGCAGTTAAAAAAATTGTTGTTTGATGAACTCGACGTCGCCGTTCGTTCGACGGCAGGATTGCTTGAGAAAGTAAAAGCGGAAGACTGGAGCTACCAGCAGCACGAAAACATGCGTACGCTTCGCGAACTCGCCCAACATCTTGTCCTGCTTCCTGAAACTGATCTCGCGATCTTGCAAGAGAAAACGGAAGACGAAGTGAAAGCGATCGAAGCGCGCGAACTGGCGGATGCCTCGGAAATGATAGCAACGATGAAAGAAGGCTATAACGCGTTGACCGCATATTTCGAGTCGCTTAGCGACGAAGAGTATTTGGAGAAGGAAACGCGGCCGTTCTACATGGACCACGCCTCCACCCAAGCAAAGTGGCTGACGGAAATCGTCACCCACGCCTTCCACCACCGCGCACAGCTGTTCACCTACATGAAACAGCTCGGCTATGACATCAACATGTTCAACTTATATGTATAGTGCTGCATCCCCCGTCAAGGGGATGTTTACATTTCTTCCTGCGTACGATGAATGAGCTCCTTGAGGTCGGTAATGCGATTTTTCCCGCCTTCCGATCGATTGAGCAAATCGAGCAACGCAATCAAATCCAGCAGCTTCGCGAGCTTCCGCCATTCGTCCGGCAATATGCCCCCAGCCTCGGTGTATCCTTTTATAAAATCGACCTCAAAACCCGAACCCGGCCGTTCATACCGAAGCATGTTCCCGATGTCGCCGAGCGGCGAAGCGGCAAAAGCAAACTCCCAGTCGATCACCGCCGCCACGTCCCGGCCCTCCGGCGTCGTCAGCAAGTTCCACACGTTGAAGTCGCTGTGCACGAGCACCGCGTCGTCTTCGACGACCCGCAGCATCTCCGCATGCTCCTCCACAAACCGCCGCAGCCGCTCGGCTTCCGCCTCGCCGAGCCACTGCCCGGCCCGCCCGTTCGCCAGGCTGTCGCCCGCGAACGCGCGCAGCATTTCCGGTCCCGCCGCCAACGGCTCCGTGACCTGCAACGCTTCGCTCAAGAACCCCGGCTTCTCGAACGAGAAGCCGTGAATCGCCGCCAGCGCTCGCCCCGCCGCTTCCGCGGCTTCCCGCTTGTCTTCGGCTTCGTTCATCGGCCGTCCGTCGATCCATTCGAGGAAGGCGAACGGCCGGCCGATGATTTCGCAGCGGTCGTCGAGATGCAGAAATGCCGGAACCCGCACTCGCTCCGCAACGAGGCGATGAATCGCCGCCTCTTTGCGGCACGTCGCATCCGCGTTCCGGTATACCCGCAACAGCATCGGTTCGCCGCCTCCGCGCAACCTCACCTGAAAATTGCTGTTGCTGAACCCGCCGCCTGCCGGCGCAAACGACGCGACGGCTGCGCTCGGCATAAACGCGTGCACCATCCGCTCCACCGTCTCGCGCGAAAGATCCATCCGCTCATACACTCGCTCCCAATTATCTTTCAAGCCGCATCCCCTCACTTTTTTCTTTCATCATACCACGACCCGGCTTTTCAGCCGGGTCACTCCATCTCCTATACACGCAATTGATGCCTAGCGGCATCCATTCGCCCGTGTTCCGTCACTTGCAAGTAAATTTCTTCGAGCGAATGAACGACGCCGCGGTCGTCTTTGAACAAAATATGCTCAGGCTTGAAATGTACCGGGGAATCTAATCCGGCAGCTGCGGCAATGCGAAACAACCCTTTTCGCATCGTAACAATGTAATTGGTGACTCGATACTTCTTTTCATCGATGACAAGCGCTCGCTGCAGCTTCGGATCGGTCGTCGCCACGCCGACCGGGCAAATGTTGGCGTGACATTTCAGCGTTTGAATACAGCCGACGGTTATCATAAATGCCCGGGCGTTGTTGATTAAGTCAGCCCCCATCGCTAACGCGACGGCCATCCGGTCCGGCGTGAACAATTTGCCGGAGGCAATAATCTTCACTCGGTCGCGTACCCCGTGCCGGCGCAGCGTCGCATCGAGTATCGGCAGCGCCGATCGGATCGGCAAGCCGACGCTGTCCATCAACTCCTGGTAAGAGGCACCCGTCCCGCCTTCGCCGCCGTCGACGGTAATAAAATCCGGCCCCTTTCCGGTTTTCGCCATGTACGCCGCCAATTCCTCGACGGAGTCGTTTCGGCCGACGACGATTTTAATGCCGACTGGCTTGCCGGTAAAGCTGCGGATTTCTTCGATGAAATCAATCATTCCGCGAACGTCGTCAAACTCGTGAAACCGGTTTGGACTGTCGATTGACTTGTACGGCTCCACATGGCGAATTCTTGCTACTTCCGGTGTCACCTTGTCGCCGTCGACATGACCGCCTCGCGCTTTTGCGCCTTGCGCCAACTTAATCTCGAACGCCTTCACTTGGTCCATCGCTGCTTTTTCGGCAAGATCGTCCCAGCTGAAGCGGCCTTTTTCGTCGCGAAAACCGAACAACCCCGGGCCGATCTGGGAAATGATGTCGACGTCCCCTTTCACGTGATACGGTGACAACCCGCCTTCACCGGTGTTCATCCATGTCCCTTTCGCCATACCCAGCCCTTCGGAGAGCGCCGTTAACGCCCGGTCGCCGAGCGAGCCGAAACTCATCGCCGACATGCCGATCAAGCCTTTCGCAACGAAAGGATGTGCCGTATGCGGTCCTACGATAACATGGTCGTCCTCATGAAGCAGAAAAGCCGACGTCCGATGATCCGACCAATCTTCTTTTCGTTGGCCGAACAACGGATCGCTAACGAGAATGTACCGTTTCGTATCGATTTTCGTGTTCCGGTCCATTTTCAACTCTTCCATCTGTTTCGGAAACATCGCATTCGCCACGTAATAGCCTTCGTCCTCGAAATCCCGCTGTGAACCGAACCCGTGCACATCTCTTTGGTATTTCGCACTTCTTACGATGTGCTGATAATCGTTGCGTGAAAACGGCTTTCCTTCCGTATCGCTGTTAAACCAGTATTGGCGCATCTCTGGACCGATTTTTTCAAGAAAATAACGAATCCGTCCAAGGACCGGATAGTTTCTTAATACCGGATGTTCATCTTGCGTCCGGTCGGTGATAAATAAAACGAACACCATTACGCCGGCAGCGAAAATGCAGAGCAGCAACAGCACACACGCAATAATGGTGATCCAATCGGCAATATTCATCCGAAATTCCTCCTCGATATTCAACGTCCGTAATCGGACAATGGCAACATTACCATGCCGCTAACCCGTAAATGCGCATCCGAAAATACGACGCCCCGCAGTCCAAGCTCATGAGCGGCAGCCGATTTCCCATACGGGAGCATCCGAAAGCCTTGAAAGGCAGCCGGCCGAAGCCATGTTCAGTCGTCCTCAGTGCAGTCAACGCTTATTTTTTATAAAAATGAGGCAGATTATACCCTTCAAACTGCTGAACTGCACCCTGTCTACTGTTTCTCCACAATAAAAAAAAGACCCATCGCATGGATGAGCCCCCTTTCCTAGTACTACGATCAAGCCTGTTTCGATGCCTCGATTTGAATCGCGATGTTCACATCATCACCGATCAAGAAACCGCCCGTTTCCAACGCGGCGTTGTACGTCAAGCCGTAGTCGCTCCGTTTGATCTTGCCTGTACCGCTGAATCCGGCCACTTCATTGCCCCACGGATCTTTGCCTTGTCCTTCAAAGGTGACCTTGAACGTTTCCGAATTTGTCACCCCGTGTAAGTCGAGATCCCCGGTGACCTCGTATTCGTCGTCGCCCGTTTTCGTAATTTCCTTAGCCTGAAAGGTCATCTTCGGATGGTTCTCCACATCAAAGAAATCGGCCGAACGCAAATGGTCGTCTCTGCCTTTATTTCGAGTGTCCACACTAGACAGGTCAACGCTGAAGGCAATCGTTGCCGTCGTCAAATCAGCGGGATCGGCTTCGATTGAAGCCTCGAAGTCGTGAAATGTTCCTTTTGTCTTTGAAACCATCATATGTTTGACGGAAAAATCGAGGCTGCTGTGAGCCGTGTCGACTTGCCATTTTTCAATTGTCATTTGTAAATCTCCTCTCGTATTATCGCAAAGTTGAATGCTTATTTTCTCCGTGACCAAACTGCCATACGCTCTGACTTAAATTGCCGTATCGATAACTCCGGTGCAACAATTGCGCTTTCCGATCCGTGTGTGACGCGCCGATCGCATAAAACAACGGAACGAAATGTTCTTTTCCATAAGGCGGGACGGCCTGTTCCGCATACGGAGCCGCTTTCTCATAGTTAAAAAGCGCATCCACATCCCCTGTGACAAGACACTCAGAAAGCCAGTCGTCAAAGGCCTTCGCCCACGCATCCACCGTCTGATCGTCTTTCCTCATGTTGACCGCCCGCAAATTGTGTACGGTACCCCCGCTGCCAATAATAAGAACATCCTTTTCCCTTAATGGTGACAAGGCCCGCCCGATTCGCTCTTGTTCAACCGGTGTCAGGTTCGGATTTACCGACATGGAAACGACCGGCACATTCGCATCCGGAAAAAGCATTCGCAAAACGACCCATGCCCCATGATCCAGTCCCCGGCGGGAATCGAATTCTGCGTTTATTCCGTTCTCGCTGAGCAATGCCTTCACTTCGCCTGCGATTTCAGCATGCCCTTTGGCAGGATAGCGAATGTCATAAAGCTCCTTCGGGAACCCTCCGAAATCATGAATCGTTTCATATTCATTCACGTTCCCTACCTTTTGAACATCGCTTTCCCAATGGGCGGAAAACAATACGACCGCCTTCGGCCGGGGGAGCTGTTTACCGAGTTGTGTCAAAAATTGTGTATAATCGTTATCCTCAATCGCCAACAACGGAGCTCCATGCGCAATAAATAACGACGGAACCATTGTTTCACCTCCTCTCGCTTGATTATTTTAAGTCTCTATAATTTTGTAAGCTAATAGGTTCTATAGTTAGGTTAATATAGTTACTTACTTTTGTCAAGTGTGTTATAATAAAAAATAAGAATGGGGGATTGATCATGGACGATCTGAAATTGTGCCCGAAATTCGAATCAGCCTTTACCTTGCTCGGCAAACGCTGGACCGGCCTGATCATACGGTCCCTTTTGTCCGGTTGCAACCGGTTTGGGGAATTATCGGAAATGATTCCGCACATGAGCGACCGCATGCTCGTGGAGCGGTTGAAAGAATTGGAGTCGGTCGGCATCGTCAAAAGAACCGTTTATCCGGAAACCCCTGTCCGGATTGAATACGAATTGACCGAAAAAGGGAAGGATCTGGAAAATGTAATGGATGAGATTCAAGCCTGGGCCGATAAATGGGTAGCCCGCGAATCATAAATGAAGGCGTCAAACACAGGAAGTGAACCCCCGGTTTGACGCCTTTTCGATTTCTTACGATACTTTTTTCTGATTTGGTTTGAACTTGCCGCTCAGCTCCGCACGTAATTCATCCACAAATGCGAAAGCTTTCTGTTCCGGGGCTTTTGTGAAAAGACTGACACCGACGAAAAGCACGGTCGAAACGAGCAAGCCCCATACACCTGCGCCGAGTTTCAATGGCACAAGCCCTTTGAATTCTAAAATTAACACGACGACAGCACCGACGGAAACACTTGTAATGACGCCAGCCGCGGTCCCGCGCTTCCAGAAAAACGCGCCGATGATCGCCGGTACGACGACGATCAAACCAGCCGAAGCGGCCACCGAGAGCACCGCAATCAAGTTCAATTTCAACTCCGCAAAAGCGAAAGCGAGAATCGCGATGATCGGAATGATGATTTTGCCGGCAAGGAGCTGTTCCGCTTCGCTGCTCGTTTTTTTCATATTGCCGTAAACGTCGCGGGCAAACAACGAAGACAACGTTAACAATATCGAGTCAATCGTCGAAATCGCTGCCGCAAGAATGCCGATCATGACGATGACACCAAGCACCGGCGGCACAAGATCCGAAGACAACAACATCGGAGTCGCCAAGTCGGCGCTTTTCAGCTCAGGAAATTTCACCATCGCCGAAAATCCCCAAAGCACGGAAACGAACGTGTAAATGAATCCGAAGATCAAGAATCCGATGAGCATTTGCCGCAACCCTTTCAACGAACCGGGCATAAACAGACGCTGGCTCACTTGCGGATTCGACAAGCTGAAGAAAAACCACGGAAGTGTCAGGCTGATAAACGTAAAGATGTTGAAAAAGCCATTTCCTGGTACGCTCAACGCCTTCGGATGGTTGGTTTGGATGTTGGCGAACAGCGTATCAAAGCCGCCGAGTCCGAAAATAACGAGAAGCGCAACGAGCGTGGACGTGATGATCATGATGATCGCCTGCAGCGAGTCCGTCCAAACGACGGAACGAATTCCGGCCGCATAAGAAAAAATAATTGCAAGCGCTGTTGCGATGACGACCCCGACCGTAAACGGGATTGCATTGTGTGTGATGCCTTGCAAAAGGTAGCCGACGCCTGCAAGCTGCACCGCGCTGTAAGGAATCAAGAACAAACAGCTGACAAGTGAAATGATCGAGGCGGCTTTTTTGCTGCCGTAGCGATCACCGATCATTTCCGACGGGGTGACGTACCCGAATTTTTTACCGGCCAGCCAAAAGCGCGGCCCAAACAATGCAACGAGCGAAACGCCTGTAAAATAAACAATCTCAAAACCGAGCGCACCGACGCCGCCTTTGTAAGTCAAGCCGGCCAATCCGACCATCATGAACGCACTGTACGTCGTCGCACTGTAACTCAATGACGAAAGAATGCCGTTCATCTTCCGGCTGCCGAGAAAATAACCGGTCAAATCCCCCGTCTGTTCGCTCCGCGACAAATAAGCGACGAATAACGCCAAAAAGATATAAAGAACAATCCCCCAGACGACAAGACTCAAGCTCATGTCATTCCCCCCAATCTCTCGTAATCGCCGCGTTCGCGACAATGATAAAGAATGCAATCAGTCCCCACAAAAGGAAGCTTCCGTACCATGCATTCACGCCGGACAGCACCGTGTAAGGCAGGACATAGGCCAGCACGATGAGCAATCCGACAAAAACCCCCCACCACTTCTTCATCCGTTCATCTCACCTTTCAATTCAGTTCTGTTGATATTGTGAATCATTGAGCATGTGTGAACGCATTTTATTATCGCACACAACTTTACAGGTGTAAAGACATCTGATTTCATAAAATTTACGCCGATCATGGCAGCTTTGTTCTTTAAGATTCTCACGTGACGATCCGCACCGAATCGCCGCGCTTCACTTCCCCTTCCCGCTCAACAACCGCGATCAGCCCTCTTCGCCCGCTCGCCGCCTTCACAAACTTGGCGGCCAGCTTCTCGCGTCCCGGAAAATGTTCGGCGATCACTTTTCCAGGGTGGACGCACGGGCGCGCCACCCCCTCGCACAGCAAGCCGGCGCCGCCGTCAAACAGAAAACGGGCGCCCGCCGGAACTTCCGTCAAGTCCGGCATACCTTCCAAACAAACATTCGCGCCGAGCCATTCCGGCTCGACGCGGTCGACGCCGAGAGCCTCGGCAATCTGCGCGCATTCCTCAACCGACACGAGCGTCAGCTGGCGGCGATTGAAAATCTCCGTGCCCCGCTCGTACATCGACTCGCGCACACCGGCCTTCTTCGTCCAGCCGAAATGCCGGTCTCCGGGGATGCCGCCGAACGCCAATTTTACAAGATTTAATGCTTTCGTAACAAACGATCCTTCCTCATCGGCGATATAAACGCCTTTGACTGAAGCCTTCTGTTCAGCCAACCGAACCGCCTCCTCTGCCGTTTTTGTTTCATTATGATGTCATTTCCCTTGGAATGCAAAGAAAAGTTAACGCTTTTGTAAATCGGCTGTCGTCAGCAAAGGGAATGTAGAGAACGAAGAACTTAAAAGAGACAAAACCATACAAACGGTGGTGGAGAAAACATGACTTACCATAGAGAAGCTTACTATGACAACGCCAAATGGATTTTGATTTTACTTGTCGTTTTCGGCCACTTGATCAGCCCGATTCGAAACGAAAACCCGCTGCTCTCGACGCTGTACACGACAATTTACTTGTTCCACATGGCCGGATTCATTCTCATCTCCGGGTATTTCGCGAAAAATTTCCGGAAACGCGGACATCTCACGAAACTGGCAAAAAAGGTGTTGCTGCCGTACGTCATTTTCCAAGTGATGTATTCCGTCTTTTATTACGCAATTAATGTCATCAAAGGCGAACCCGCCGGCTTCGATTACAATTTGGCGATGCCGCATTTCACCCTTTGGTTTTTGATCAGCTTGTTTTGTTGGAACGTGCTGTTGTATGCCTACGGCCGCTTTCCGTCATGGACAGTCTTCGTCGCCTTTGCCGCCGGCCTCGCGATCGGCTTCATCGACATCAACAAATTCCTGAGCATTTCAAGAACGTTCGTGTTCTTCCCGTTCTTCTTGCTCGGCTATTATTTGAAGCCGGAATTCTTTCAAGAGCTGCGCCGGCTGCCGCTTCGCTTGATCGGAGGCACCGCCTTGCTTGCGATGCTTGTGCTGTTTTATTTTTACACGCCGCCCCATTACACGGCATGGCTCGAATGTGCCTATTCGTATCAACACATTGGCGTCCCGGGCTGGGAAGGAGCTTTGATCCGTCTTGCGCAATACGCGCTCATGCTGTCGGCGCTTTTCAGCTTCTTGACGCTCGTCCCAGCCAGGCAGTTGAGCATTACCGTCCGCGGCACCCGGACGTTGTACGTTTACTTGCTGCACGGGTTCGTCATTCAGTTGATCCGGCAATTCCTGCCGCACCGATGGTATGAAGCGCTGTCACCGCACTTGCTCGTGTTTATCATTCCGGCGCTCGTTCTCACGTACATGCTGACGAGCCGGAAAACACGAAAGGTCGCCAAACCGCTCGTCGAGCTGCGAACTTAACATTGATCGCCCCGCCCCCGTCGGATAAGATAGATGGTAAACAAGGGAGGCGGGGGAACCGATGCTCATCGAAATGAAAAACGTTTCTTATATAAAAGAAGGGCAGCCGCTGCTCACGGACATCGACTGGTCGGTCAAAGAAGGCGAGCATTGGGCGATTCTCGGGTTGAACGGCGCCGGGAAAACAACATTACTCCAACTCGTTTGCGGCTATTTGTACCCGTCGAAAGGCACGATTCGACTGTTCGGCAAAACGTTCGGAAACTATCCGCTCGGCCTGCTGCGAAAACAAATCGGCTGGGTCAGCACTTCTTTTATGGATAAGTTGAAGCATCATCCGCATGCGACAGCGGCAGAAGTCGTGCTGAGCGGCGCCTATGGATCGATCGGACTGCACGAAGATCCTTCGCAGGAAGAAATCACGCAAGCGTTAGGGATCGTGGAAGCACTTGGGCTTGATAAAATTCGAGCCCACACCTTCGCCAGCCTGTCCCAAGGCGAACAGCAGCGCGTCCTCATCGGACGCGCGCTCATGGCTCGGCCCCGCCTGCTCATCCTCGACGAGCCGTGCGCCGGCCTCGATTTCCTCGCAAAAGCTTCGCTTTTGCGGACGATCGAGCAGCTGGCGGCCGAGCGCCGGACGACGGTGCTCTACGTGACGCACCAGCTCGATGAAATTTTGCCGATGTTCCAGCGGACGCTGCTCGTGCGCGACGGCAAAATTTTCTCGCAAGGCGCGACGCGCGCGCTGCTCACCTCGGCGACGCTGTCCGCCTTCTGCGGCACGCCGCTAAACGTGCATGAAAGAAACGGCCGTTTCTTTCTTGAGTTGGGATAGAAAAACGCTTTCCGGATTACATCATCGAGGCACGAAGCGTGCTCACGCCGTTTTCCAAGTACGCCTTGAGGCACGACAACATGTACGTCCAGCCGCCCTTTTGATCAATCAATTTTTCAACGACGACGGGATCGTTTTCGTCGAAACCCGATTCTGTCACTTCGAGAATCGTGCTTCCCTCATTCAGCGGTCGAAACACCATCGCCACGGACGTTTCGCCCCAGTCGAAAACGATTTTCTCGTTTTCGACGACTTCCTTCACGTGAATGACGCCTTCGGCGCCGTATTCCTCATAACGCCACGTGATCGTCTTGCCTGCTTCCACCCGGCTCGTCCCCGAGGAAAACCAGTAATTCCCCATCTTTTCCGGATCGGCGACCGCTTCAAACACTTCAGCGGCCGGCTTGTTGATTTTCATCTTCGTCGTCATTTCTGTCACCATCCGCACCTCACGCCTTTCTTTCATACCGGCCAGCAGCACCGGTTTTCTTTTTATTTTATAATAAATCATTCGGGAATCACACGGTCGTTGATCATGACTTCGTCGACCTCGGATTGGCCGCCGATTTCTCCAGTCCGCCGACAGGTCAAATCGTCCTAATTCGCGCGCGTCACCGCAGCTCCGCCGTAGCCGATCAAAGCGGCGGTCGCTTCCATCGATGCGGCGGTCGCTTCCATTCATCGCCGTTTGCTCCAATCAGCGCGGCTTTCGCTCCAGTCAACACCGTTTTCGCTCCAATCAACACCGTTTTCGCTCCAATCACCACCATTTTCACTCCAATCAGCACGGAAATCTGTGGATAACTCCATTTGCGCCCTCATTCAGGCAGGTGAAAGCAGAAAAAATTGCCGTTGATCCTCCAAAAGGAGACCAATCCGGGGCATTTGCGCAGCAAAAATCAGCCATCCGGCCAACCATCCGAGACTTGCAGCGGCTATGGATCATCCGCCGACAGGTGAAATCGTCCTGATTCGCGCGCGTCACCGCAGCTCCGCCGTAGCCGATCAAAGCGGCGTTTGCTCCCATCGATGCGGCGGTCGCTTCCTTCCACGCCGCATTCGCTCCAATCAACACCGTTTTCGCTCCAATCACCACGGAAATCTGTGGATAACTCCATTTGCGCCCTCATTCAGGCAACCAACGCAAAGAGCAAAGGACACCAATAACATGGCACCCGCCGAAATTTTTTTAGACAAGCGGTTGAAAACCGACTAAACTAGGAAGTGAAACGGAGGTCAAAAAATGAAAGCAGAAACACCGCGAATTTTGTTTATTGGCGCCGGAAGAATGGCAGAAGCGATTCTCGCGGGATTAGTCAGTCACGAAAAATTCGACCGCGAACAGTTGATGATTGCCAACCATACGGATAACGAAAGACT
>DASSOY010000046.1 GCA_035700025.1 Bacillales bacterium
CAATATTTTTTCGGCACTCACATTGCATCCGACTGGCAGGTCGGTTCACAGGTGACGTATTCGCGGAACGGCGAAGTGACTGATTACGGCGAAATCCTGCGCTGCGAGAAGCCGCGCGTGCTGTCCTTCACATGGACGCACACCGGTGACAAAACAGAGCGCAGCGGACCGACGGTGCTGACATTCGAGCTGAAGCCGGTCGAGGGAGCCGTCAGGCTCACGGTGAAGCACGAGAATCTGGCCCCGCAAGACATCGTCGACGATCCCGAGACGTTCGAGGGCTTGAACAACGGCTGGCCGGCAATCTTGAGCAACTTGAAAAGCTTGCTCGAAACCGGCAAGACGATCCCCGCTTTAAGTTTATAAATGGAAAAAATCGTGCACCAGACTCGCTATTTTCCTTAAAACTCCGGGTTTAAGATGGAATCGTGCATGAGGAGCGTTATTTTCTCGAAATCACGCAAAGGCCACCGTGATTCTCACCATCTTCGGAAAATAGCGTTCTCAGTGATCGATTTTTTTAAAAACCCGTTCATTTTTGCAAAATAACGTCTGTCATGATCGATTCCAAAAAAACTCCCCGGCCGGGGAGTTTTTTAAGCTACAATTTATCAATTTCCTCCAAAATGATCTTGTTGACCATTTGCGGATTGCCTTTGCCTTTTGAGGCTTTCATGACTTGCCCGACGAGGAAGCCGAGCGCCCGGTCTTTGCCGTTTTTATAATCAATCATCGACTGTTCGTTCTCTTCGAGAATCGGCATGATGATCTTGCGAAGTTCGCCTTCGTCGGAAATTTGCATTAAGCCTTTCGCTTTTACAAATTCCTCCGGATCCTCGCCTTTTTCAATCAAGGCTTTAAACACTTTCTTCGCGATTTTCGAAGATATCGTGCCTTTCTCAATCAGCTGGATTAGCTTCGCCAATCCTTCCGGCTGCATCGGCACTTCCGTGATCTCTGCGTTTTTCGAATTCAAATATCCGGATACCTCGCCCATCAGCCAGTTAGCGGCTTGCTTCGGATCCGCACCTGCTTTCACCGTTTCATCGAAGAAATCCGAGATCGCTTTCGTTTGCACGAGCACGCTCGCGTCGTATTCCGACAACGTGAACATTTGCATGTAACGCTCGCGACGTGTGTCCGGCAGCTCCGGAATTTCTTCGCGCACGCGCTGCTTCCAATCGTCGTCGATGTGCAGCTTCACGAGGTCCGGTTCCGGGAAGTACCGATAGTCGTCCGATCCTTCTTTCACACGCATGAGAATCGTTTCCTTCGTCGCTTCGTCGAAACGGCGTGTTTCCTGCTCGATGATACCGCCGGTGATGAGTACTTTTTGCTGGCGCTGTTCTTCGAATTCCAAGCCCTTTTGCACGTACGAAAACGAGTTCAAGTTTTTCAACTCGGTTTTCGTGCCAAACTCGTCTTGCCCGTACGGACGAATTGATAAGTTGGCGTCACAGCGCAGCGAACCTTCTTCCATTTTACAGTCCGATACGCCTGTATATTGGATGATCGCCTTCAGCTTCTCAAGATACGCATACGCTTCTTCCGGCGTACGCATGTCCGGTTCGGATACGATTTCAACGAGCGGCGTGCCGACACGGTTGAAGTCAACCAACGAATGATCGCCGTCGTCCGCGTGTGTCAGCTTGCCGGCATCCTCTTCAAGGTGAAGACGGGTGATGCCGATCTTTTTCTTCTTGCCGCCGACCTCAATTTCAATAAAGCCGTTCTCGCCGATCGGCTTGTCAAATTGCGAGATTTGATAAGCTTTCGGGTTGTCCGGATAAAAATAGTTTTTGCGGTCGAACTTCGTGTCCGTCGCGATTTCGCAATTCAACGCCATCGCAGCGCGCATCGCGAAATCGACGGCCTGCCGATTCATCACCGGGAGCACCCCGGGATGGCCGAGACAGATCGGGCATGTGTGCGTATTCGGCGGGGCGCCGAATTCAGTCGAACAGCCGCAGAAAATTTTTGATTCCGTCTTTAATTCCACATGGACTTCGAGCCCGATGATCGTTTCAAAGTTGTTCATCGTCCCACTCCTTCCAAGGACGGTCTTAACTGATGATGCTCCGTCGCCTGCTCGAACGCATGCGCGACGCGATACACCGTGCTTTCGTCAAACGCTTTTCCGATGATTTGCAAACCGACCGGCAAGCCGTCAGCCAAACCGCACGGTACAGAAATCGCCGGTACGCCGGCCAAGTTCACCGGAATCGTCAAAATGTCATTCGCATACATCGTCAGCGGATCGTCGATCTTCTCGCCGATCTTAAACGCCGGCGTCGGTGTTGTCGGCCCGAGAATGACATCGTAGTTTTCAAACACATCTTCGAAGTCTTTCTTGATCAACGTGCGCACCTTTTGCGCTTTTTTATAATACGCATCGTAATATCCGGAGCTGAGCGCAAAAGTGCCGAGCATGATCCGGCGCTTCACTTCGTCTCCGAAACCTTCGCTGCGCGTTTTTTTATACATTTCAATCAAATTGTCCGCCTCTTTGCGAACTCCGTACCGTACGCCGTCAAAGCGCGCCAAGTTCGCCGACGCTTCCGACGACGCCAGCAAATAATACGTCGCCACCGCATACTTCGAATGCGGCAGGGACACTTCTTCCCATGTCGCTCCGAGCGCTTCCAACTGCTTCAGCGCTTCCTCGACGCGCGCCTTCACTTCCGGCTGCACGCCTTCGCCCAAATACTCCTCCGGCACCGCGATCTTCAAGCCCTTCACATCGCCCGTCAACGCCGACAAGTAGTCATCGACGTCCACGTCCGCCGACGTCGAATCCATCTTGTCGTGACCGGCGATCGCTTGCAGCAAGTACGCGTTGTCCTCCACCGAATTCGTGATCGGGCCGATCTGATCGAGCGAAGAAGCAAACGCAATCAGCCCGAACCGCGACACGCGCCCGTACGTCGGCTTCATGCCGACGACGCCGCAAAACGCGGCCGGCTGGCGGATCGATCCGCCCGTATCCGACCCTAGCGCGAACGGCACTTCGCCCGCCGCTACCGCGGCGGCCGAGCCTCCGCTCGATCCGCCCGGCACGTAATCCGTGTTCCACGGATTACGGACCGGGCGGAAGCCGGAATTTTCATTGGACGAGCCCATCGCGAACTCGTCCATATTCAATTTCCCGATCGTCACCGTTTCCGCGTCCCGAAGCTTCTCCACGACGGTCGCATCGTGCATCGGCTCAAAATTCGCCAGCAACTGGCTCCCTGCGGTCGTCTTCAAGCCTTTCGTGACGATGTTGTCTTTCAAGCCAATCGGCACGCCGTACAACAGCCCGTGTTCACGGTCTGTGCCGCGGTGATCGTCCAGTTTCTTCGCGGCTGCGCGCGCTTTTTCTTCGTCCAGCGTCAGGAATGCCTGAATCTCGCCGTCGACTTCGCTGATTCTTTTATAAGAAGCGTCGACGAGGTCAGCCGCCGACAGTTCTTTTTTATGCAGCAACCGGTGCAATTCCGGCACTTTTTTATCAAACAAAGACATGGAATCCCTCCTTAGACTCACTTTGTTCATTGCGTCTGGATTAAGTTTACGACCGCGTGGTCCAACGCAGTCTTCGGGCGACCGTACAGCCCTCCAACTTCGAGCGTGTACCCCGTACAAATTTTATTCGAGGACCGACGGAACTTTCACCTGGCCGTCCTGTTGATCCGGCGCATTTTTCAGTGCCTCTTCACGCGTCAACCATACTCTTGACTCGTCTTCGCGCAATATGTTGCTCAATTCGAGCACATGCGTCGTCGGTTCAACGTTTTCTGTATCCAATTCGTTCAATTGCTCCGCAAATTCGATAATATCGTCCAGCTGCTTCGTGAACCTTTCAAGCTCTTCTTCGCCGAAAGACAAACGAGCGAGATGGGCGACATGTTCCACGTCTTGTTTATTCAAACGGGTCATCTTTTCACCTCCGAAAAGTCGTCTCTGCAATACTCCTATGATACCAAATCTAGCGCAGGACGGGCAAACTTGCGAAGCAAATCCACGAGGTGGAATAACTTCGATGGTGTCCGTGTCTATGCATGAAACACTTTTCGCGCGACTGCATGAGCGAAATTTCCGACTTGGCTTTCATTCATGGCCGTCACGTGTTTTTTGGCCGTTTCCGAGACAATTTCAACTGCAATTCGCTTCATATGACACACATTTTGATTTTTCCCGCCTGCTCATCGTGAGGAACTTCGGTAAAATTATGAGTTATCCACAGATTCCGTATGCGATTGGGGCGAAAATGACGGGGATTGGAGCGAAAAGGGGGTTCATTTGCGCCAAAACGGCATCGATTGGAGCGAAAACCGCATCGATTGGAGCAAAACAAAACATGCACGATTCTTGCCCGCGCGCCAAGCATTGGCGGCTATTGCGGTGTTGTGAAGCAGAGGACGTCCAGAGGGCGATCAACCCCGAGTTTCCGATTGGTGCCATGCTAGCTGGATCGCCGGCCGTCGATATCACGCCTCGATGACACGATTTTCTTCCCGGAAACGTGTCATTTGCGGAGATTTTCTGCTTTTTGGTTGTTATTTTCGCGGATGCCGCTTGGCAAAACACGACAGGAAAGGGCTGGGAAGGAGTTATCCACAGACTTAAGCGTTGATTGGGGCGAAAATGACGTTGATTGGAGCGAAAATCGATGCAATTGGAGCGAAAACCCGTTGCTTTGGAGCGAAACGACCGTCCTTTGGAGGATGTCCCGAAATGCGCCGGCCGCGCCCTAGCATTCGTGCCCCATGCCCCGGTGCGGCCCCCAGTTGAAGCAGTCGTCGCCGCAATTTTATAAAAAAATTGATATAGTTACAGCAGGAACCTCGATTCGACCGAAAAAGGATGGATGAAAATGGACGAACGCGCCTGCACGCCCGAGCCCCCGTATTATGCGGTGATCTTCAGCTCGCAAAGAACCGAAGGCGATAACGGCTACGGCAAAATGTCAGAAAAAATGACGAGGCTGGCAGCCAAACAACCGGGATTTCTCGGCATCGAAAGTGCACGGGACGACGATCTAGGCATTACCGTTTCCTACTGGGAGTCTTTAGACGCGATTCAAGCTTGGAAAAAACATGCCGCCCATCAATTCGCCCAGCAAAAAGGGAAAGACGAGTGGTATAAAAATTACACGGTGCGCATTTGTAAGGTGGAAAGAGATTACGCGTTTGAGAAATAAACAAGGCATCATCACGGATGCGGTGCCCGCTTCGATTGGCGAGCAAAATTCCTCAACAATTTCGTCAAGTGTGGTACCCTATTCATAAACCATTGTTCACGGAGGTGTTTCGATGTACGACATTCTCATTGTTGGCGGCGGTCCAGCAGGTCAGAGCGCAGCGATTTTCACCGCCAAGGCAGGCAAGAAAACGTTGATTCTTGATGACGCAAAGGGCCTCACCCAGCGCGCATGGGTGCGCAACCATTACGGAGTGCAAGACGCCAAAGGCGGCGACCTCGTCGAAGAAGGACATAAGCAAACGGAACAGTTCGGCGCGGAAGTGAAAAAGGCGACCGTGACGAACATCGTCAAAGAAGGCGACACGTTCAAAGCCGAAACGAAAGACGGCGATACTTACGAAGCGTCCTACGTGATCTTGACGACGGGCGCCAATCAAAAATTGGCGGAAACGATCGGGCTTGAGACGAAGGACGGCGTCGAGCCGTATGTGAAAAAAGTGGTCGTCACGGACGAAGAAGGACGGACGAGCACGAAAGGCATTTGGGCCGCAGGCACCGCCGGAGGGGTGAGCGTGCATACGATCATCACGAGCGGCGACGGCGCAAGAGTGGCGGTCAATTTGCTGAGCGAGCTGAAAGGCGAGCGGCACGTCGACCACGATTCTTTGTAATAAAAAAAAATTCGGCGGCCCGCCCCCGGAGGGGGTGGGTCGTTCGTGTAGATTGAGGAATGGGCGGGGGAGTGGAAATGAGAACACCGGAAGAAAGCGAACTGCGGCTCGGGGGATGGGCGGCCTTCGGGGCCTATTTTCTTTGGGGCATCTTACCGATTTATTGGAAATGGATCACTGGTGCGACGGCGGAGGAAATTCTCGCGCACCGGATCATTTGGTCTTTTGTGTTCATGCTGCTCGTCTTGGGCGTCATGAAAAAGATGACCCTTCTCAAGAAAGACTTTACGTTTTTGCGAAAAAATCGCACGAAGATGGCGATTATGATTTCCGCCTCGCTCGTCATCACCGTGAACTGGTACATGTTCATCTGGGCGGTCGACCACGATCACGTCGTGCAAGCGAGCCTCGGCTACTACATCAACCCGCTCGTCAGTGTCCTGCTCGGTATCGTTTTTCTGAAGGAAAAACTTTCGCTCCTGCAGATCGTGTCTTTCCTATTGGCGACGGTCGGCGTGCTCATCATGACCTTTCATGCAGGCACATTTCCATGGATTTCGCTCATCCTCGCCTTCAGCTTCGGCACGTACGGCCTGCTGAAGAAAAAGGTGCACGTGCGCGCCATGACCGGCCTCACGATCGAAACCGCCTTCATCACCCCTGCGGCGCTGCTCTATTTGCTCGCGTTCAACACGTCACCCGACCGCCTGCTCCCGCTCGGCGACGTCCGCTTGCTGCTGCTCTTGCTCGGCACCGGCATCGTTACCGCCGTGCCGCTGTTGTTGTTCGCCGCCGGCGCGAACCGCATTTCGCTGGCGATGATCGGCTTCCTGCAATACATCGCGCCTACAATCATGCTGTTCATCGGCACGCTCGTCTACGACGAGCCGTTTAACGCAGACGACCTCGCGGCCTTTGTAATGATCTGGATTTCGCTCGTGCTTTTCACCGGGTCGCGTACGAAAAGATTGCAGCGCCTCGAACATAAAATCATCGGCAAGCATCTTGCCCATTGAAAAACGACCGGATCCCCGGCCGTTTTTTATTTCGGCTATGTTCACTCACAAATTCATCAACGGGGCCGTAACAAGCCGGCCGCGACAAACCTCCATCACCTCCATCTGTCTCTTTCAGTCGTCCCCCACTTCTCGGTCGGCTTGCTTTCCTCCCCAAGTAAGGAGGCTTTACTTTTCCTGAATGATCACGCCGTCAACGACCTTGATTTCCCCGTCCGTTTTCGGAAATACTCGATCACCCAACGGTCGAATCCGATCTTTCCTGCGTTCCATCCGGCAGTGATCAAGAAGATGCCGAGTAATGCCATCAACGGATTGATCCCTGCTGAACCGGAAAACATATAGGCAAAGTTCATGACGACGCCGAAAAATGCAGCGGCGCTCGTAAAGAGTCCGAAAATCAAGCCGATACCGACGAGAAACTCTGCCCATGGAATGAGCACATTAAATACTTCGACATTCGGCAGGACAACAGCTTCCAACGCTTCTCCCCACCACGGCTGTACGGCCGGATGCTCGCCAGAAACTTTTTTGACGGCGCCGCGAAGAAATCCACTTGCATCGAAACCGCCGCTTGCGAGTTTGCTCCATCCCGCATGAAACCACTTCCATCCAAGGAACAAACGAATGCCGGCCAACAAAAGAGACGAATACTTATTTTCTTGCAGAAACTTCGAAACCATCGAAGAACTCCTTTCGTGATAGTTGATATTGAGAATCATTATCACTACATAGGATATAAAATTTTCGCTCCGAATACAACCCTGTTAAGAAAAAAAAGCCGCTGGCTTCGTTGAGAATGCGGAAAATCAAGGCTAAGATGAACTTACGCACGGGATCGCTGCGTTGAGCAAGGTGTGGGAAACCATTGGAGGGACCTGATTACGATGAGTGATTTCGTTTGGAAAGCATTGACCGAGTACAGTTCAAACGCAGAAACCATAGACAAAGCGCCGCTGATTCAATATCTTGTGAAGAGACGGCGTCCGTGAAAGCTTCCAGCAACACCCGCGGTTGTTGAAAGCGGCGATTATGAAACGTACGAAGGAATGATGTTCAAAGATGCCTCTTCGCGGCAAAGCCAGATACCGTTCGGTAACAAACTGCACAACCACGCCTTGAACTGCCGGTGCAACGAAGAATTCCGCAAGTATTTTTTCCCCGATAACAAGCGAACTCCCGATCAAACGAGACTCGGCGACGCGCAAATGCCGAACAAACGGAAAGCTTCTATACCGCATCTATCAAAAAACAGCCGGTCATGTTATATAAAACCGGCAGAACGAATGGCAACGACGGCGGAATTCCGACTACGTTTGTCGTCAATTTGTCGGTGGCACCGACAATTTCCGATCGTCGTTATCTCTCCGCTGCCCCCCGTTCATTCATTTGAAAAGGGTTTTCACGGTCGAAGTGCTGGAATCGCTCATGAGAGTCGCTATATTGAACAAATCTGTCGGTTTTAACGATGATCGCTCATAGGGAGCGCTATTTCCGCCGAAATCCCGGAAATCACTACGAGGACCGGGCGGTTTTTGAAAATAACGCTTCTCATGAGCATTTCCATCTAAAAACCGGGCATATTAGGAAAATAGCGAATCTGATGCACGATTTTAACAATACATGAGATTTTCGGTCCACCGAAAATGTTTGACTCGCAAAATTGTATTTTAACAACCTTTTGAGTCCGCTTCTTGTTTTTCATTTTCGGTTTCGGCATGGTCTTTTTTGGATTTGTTTTTCGTTTTCCGGCTTTTGTCTTTGATCAAGGGTTCCCCTTGATATTGCCTCGCGATGCCCGTTCTCCGCAAGCCAATTTTAAAATAATCTTCATGCATATCGATGCCGACGGCTTTCCTGCTGTTTCTCACCGCGACCGCCGAAGTGGTGAACGACCCCGCGAACGGATCAAGCACGACGTCCCCTTCATTGCTTGAGGCCAAGATAATGCGCTCCAACAACGCCTCCGGCTTTTGAGTCGGATGATTCTCGTATTCGTCCATTTTATAGCGGACCCGCGGAAAATCCCACACGTTTCCCGGCACTTTTTGTGTATTGTACGGCTGCGGAGGCGTTTTGCGATAGTCGATCAGCTTTCTTGACGCTCCGGTTTTCGCTTCTACCAAAATGGCTTCGTGATTAAATGTAAATTCGTTCTTCGCGCTTTTGTTCGCCATCAAAATCGGTTCGTAAAGGGAACCGAAGTTTTTCTTCGACTGCACCCCCGAACTGTCATAAGTCCAAACAATCCGTGATAAGACGTTGTAATGTTCATTGATGTAAATATCCAAATGCGGCATATGCTGGGTCGCCGTCATTAAGTAAAAAGTTCCGTTCGGCTTTAGGACGCGGAAGCACTCGTCAATCCATGATTTGCACCACTCGACGTATTCGTTGAGGTTCTTCCATTGATCTTTGTTGTTCCCAAAATCTTTCCCGAGATTGTAAGGAGGGTCAGCAAAAATCAAATCCACCGACTCGCTTTTCATCTTCTTCAGCACGGCAAGGCAATTCCCTTGGGCGGCAAAACTGTCTTCGTTCGCCATGTGGAGAAAATCGGTTTCGGCAAAAATTTCGTCCCACACGTTGGATGTCCCCTTTTCCATTTGACTGCTCGATTATTTTACACCCTTCGACGTTTCCTTACATGACTTGGAGGGACGATTCGGCCGAAAATGCGGCAAGGGTTATTCCAATGTAAGCTGATAGAAACACACATCCTGCCACTCGCCGAATTTCCAGCCGACTTCCTTAAAGCATCCGACTTTTTCGAAGCCAAGCTTACGGTGTAACGCCGCGCTCGGAAGACTGTCATTCGAAATGCCGGCGACGATGACGTGATAGCCGAGTGTCTTGGCCGCACCCAACAGCTCCAGCATCAGCCGTTCCGCCAAGCCGCGCCCCTGATAATCTTTATGAACATACACCGAAGATTCCGCGGTCCCGGCGTAAGCCGGCCACCCGCGAAACACGGATAAATAGCTGTATCCGGCAATCGTGCCGTCGTCGTCGACCGCAACGAGGAACGGATGTCGATCGTCAAATGCGTCGAACCAAGCCCGTCGTTCCTCAACCGTCTGCGGCTCGAGATCAAAAGTCGCCGTCGAATGTTGGACGACTTCGTTATAAATCGCCAATATGCCCGGTAAATCCGCCGCTCGCGCGGTGCGGATCTCGATCATTTCAGCTCCTCGTGTCGAAAGCATCGGACGAGATGGTCATTGACCATTCCAGTCGACTGCATGTAGGCATAACAAATCGTCGAACCGACGAATTTGAAGCCGCGCTTCTTCAAGTCTTTGCTCATCGCGTCCGACTCCGGCGTCGTTGTCGGCACTTCATCATGCGACTGCCAATGATTGACGATTGGCTGACCGCCGACAAATTGCCATATGTAATCGGCAAATGAGCCGAATTCTTTTTGCACCTCGAGAAAATATTGCGCGTTCGTCACCGCCGAACGAACCTTTAACTTGTTTCGGATGATGCCCGTATCTTGCAGCAACGTCGCAATTTTATCCTCGTCATAACGGGCCACCATTTCAGGATCAAACCCGTCAAACGCCCTTCGGTACCCGTCACGGCGATGTAAAATCGTTGACCAGCTCAAGCCGGCTTGTGCCCCTTCAAGAATAAGCATTTCGAACAATTGCCGGTCGTCGTGAAGCGGGACGCCCCATTGATGGTCATGGTACGCCACCATATCGGGATCGCTTCCCGCCCAATCACACCTTGAAACCATCATTCTGCCTCCGTTCAAATGAGAAAGTTTGTTCCCCTAAAGTGTAACCGAAAATGCCCTCCGCTGTCATCATACATTTGTGCTAAACTTATAAGAAAACAGATCGACAGGGAGTGGAGAATCGAATGAGAAGCAGGATTGCCGTCGACATGGATGAAGTCATGGCCGATGCGTTAGCGAAACATCTCGCATTGATCAATGAGGATTACGACGATTCCTTGACGCCGGAAGACTTGATGGGGAAAAAAATCGCTCATGCACGGCCGCATTTGAAAAAAGAAATCAAAGCGTATTACGACGACGAAAACTTCTTTCGCGACCTTGAGGTCATCGGCGACAGCCAACAAGTGCTCGAAGAACTGAACGAGCATTACGAAATCTTCATTGCCACCGCCGCGATGGAAGTCCCAGCTTCCTTCGCCGCCAAGTATGACTGGCTGCGCGAACATTTTCCGTTCCTTTGCGAACAAAATTTTGTGTTTTGCGGCGATAAAAGCATCATCAATGCCGATTACTTGATCGACGACAACGTGAAAAACTTCAAGAGGTTCCGCGGCCAAGGAATTTTGTTTACCGCTCCGCACAACGTGCACGAAACCGGCTACGTTCGTGTCGACAACTGGCAGGACGTCCGCGAATTCTTTCTAACAAAAGCCGTTGACTGAACAAAAAGACCCTTAGCCGGGTCTTTTTTGCCATTTCGCCGCTAATTCTTTCTCATTTACGTAAAAATCTCGGATGGAAGCGACCGCATAAGACGCCGCTCCATCCGTGTCCGCCAAACGGCAGTCGTCATAAATAATCCCGATGTTCAACGCATTTCCTTCTGTCGCCGCCGACAATTTTTCATACAATTTGTCTCGTTTTTCGTCAATCGATCGTTCTACCGAAAAACGCCCGGCGAAACTGTCCCACCAAACCTTGAAGGCTTCATGTGTGTTTTGAAAATCGCGTACCCCCTCGTCGCCTGCAGCAAATAAACTTTTACAATACGCATCCTGCTCATTATGGAACGTCTTCACATCGTTACCCGGATGCTC
>DASSOY010000047.1 GCA_035700025.1 Bacillales bacterium
CGAATCCGTCACGCCCTCCTCGAACCAGCAAATCGAACCCGCGCTGAGCCCGGCAAGCACGACGCCCTGTTCCCATGCTTTGCGCAGGCTGACGTCAAGCCCCCATGCTCTCCAGAGCAGGAGCAGGTTGTTCGTATTGCCGCCGCCGACATACACGACGTCCTTGTCGAGAAGGAACGATTGCAAATCTTTCACCGGCGGCTTGAACAGCGACAAGTGCGAAGGCTTGCAAGCCAGGCTGCTGAACGCTTTGTAAAACTTATCGATATACCCCGCGGCGTCCCCGCTCGCCGTCGGCACAAAACAGACCTTCGGCCGCTCGTTCCTCGCCTGCGCGACAATGTATTCGTCCAAAAGCAGGTTGTCCGGTTCCATCGAGAACCCCCCGCCGCCCATCGCAATGATTTGCTTCATCGTCCCCACTTCACCTTGTTGAGCTCGTCTTTTTGCTGAAAACAAGCTTCGAGATCAATGTCGTAAACGTTGGCCAACGCGAGTACGTAATAGAGAACGTCGCACAGTTCCTCTTCGACCGTTCCCTTCAACTCGCCGGTATCGGCCAGCCGCTGATCCTTGCGAAGGACTTCCGCCAGTTCACCGACTTCTTCCGACAGCTTCAGAAAATAATGAAGTTTCTTCTCCGTCCGATGATCAAACGTCCGGATGTACGCTTGTAATTCGGAAAGCGATTGCATGTCACCCGCCCCTTTCTATTCTCCTTATTGTACCATGGGAAAACTTGACTGCAGCACCTCGATCGTATTATGATATAACTACTTAGAAATATTTCTATATGGAAATATATTTGACATGAGGACGGTGTGACCGATGATCTCCGATGAACTGTTTGATGTTCTCGCAGAAGAAAACCGGCGGAAGATGCTCGACTTGCTGCGGCAGCGGCCGCGGTCGGTCAGCGAGTTGGTCAAAGCAATCGGCTTAAGCCAACCCGGCGTGTCCAAACACTTGCGCATCATGCGCGAAGCCGGATTCGTTACCGTTGAGCAAAAGGGGCGCCAACACATTTATCATTTGCGCCCGAACCCGCTTTCGGTCGTCGACGAGTGGCTCGAACCGTACCGGGCGTACTGGACTCAAAATTTTGACGCACCGGAACAAAAGAGGAAGAGGGAGGAATGGCATATGCTTGCAGTGATTATGAAAAGGGAAGGCGGCTGGACAGCTCGATTCGACCGGCCGATGAAGCATTCGTTGGAAAAAGTATGGGCCGTGCTCACAGAAAACGATAAGTTGAAACAATGGATGCCCAATCTCGAGATAATCAAACTCGGCAGCGGCGGCACGATCAAGTTTCACATGAACGACGGCACAGGCTCGTCGTTCGACATCGCGATCACCGACTACGAAGCGCATTCGCACTTGCAGTACGAATGGGGCGACGGCTCAGTCCGCTTTGAGCTAAATGAACAGCCTGACGGCTGCCTGCTCGTCTTGAAAGAGTTCATCCCCGAGGTTACCGACCACACACCGAAGGATCTGGCCGGCTGGCACGTCTGCCTCGACCTGTTCGGTCGCTTGTTGGCAGGCGAATCCACCGATTTCCCGATGCACGAATGGGAACAATGGCACGCGGAATATGTTGAACGGTTGAAAGATGTTTCGGCAGACGAGAACGAGCAGGAATAACGACATGCTGCGGAGATCTGATAACGATCATGACAGTCGTTATTTTGATAAAATCCGCCGGTTTTTACATTTATTGATCACTGAGCGCGCTATTTTCCGAGAAACCGTGATAATCATAATGATTTTCACGAGGTTCTCGAAAATAACGCTTCTCATGCACGATTTTATCCAAAAAAGGGATGGATCAGGAAAATAGCGAATCTCATGCGCGATAAACGAGGAGCTCCGCACTCCTCACTTATTCCACCGCTTGAATCTGCGCGGCGTGATGCCGGTCATGCTCGATCATGTCTTCCAAATAACGTTCCACCGAAATCTTTCGGCCCTCCAGGTCCTCATAAACTTTCGCAAACTGCGAGGCCTCCTGCTTTTCAATCTCTTCGATCAGCTTGTCCCGGACATGCAACGTTTTTTCCAACAGCTCTTCTTTCGAAAGCTTTTCGCCGTACGCCACCGCTTCGCGGTTAAAGGTGTCAAAATCGGCATGACCGAGATCCAGCGGTTCCTCTTTTGTGATCGGTTCAATTGCATTTTCGAGAAAAAATTCATCCCATTTCAACATATGACTCACGAGTCCGTGAATCGTCCATTTCCCCGGCGCTACTGGCTTCGACCAATCGAGCTCAGCATAGCGGACTACATCGTCCTTCCACTTCGCGAACTCCGCCAACAGTTCCTTTTTCCGTTCCATTTCAGTCACTCCTTTATTTTGTTTGATCCGCATACGTCCACCAATAGACCGTCGCGAATACCCCGGCCAAACATGTCATGAACAAGATCGCATAACTCCACGCATCGATGCCGGACGGCGCAGTCGTCAACTGACTGTAAAGCGCGGGAATCGCCCATGGAAAATGAGCCCCGAAGCCGAGAGCACTGATGATTTGCGCCACGACGATCATAAGCACGACGAACCCGAGCGGCGCGAGGTACCCCCTGCCGACACTTGCGATGAAAGCGACCGGCGGACAAAGGAAGGTGACGAGAATCGTCGTCACCGCGATGACGGCAAGCGCGTGGATAAAATTGTCGGGCGACCACGCCGGGAGCTGCAAGAGGCTGCCCAGGGCGAGCGCGACCGCGAGCACGAACAGCGACAGAAACAAGCACCAAGCGAGAATCGCGGCGAGTTTCGAGAAGACGATGACTGCCCGTGAAACGGGCAGGACAAGAAGGTCTTTTGCCGTGTGGTCGGCGAATTCGCGGCCGAACACCCAGCTGGCGACGAAGCCAAACACGATGACGCCGCCGACCCCGATCGCTTGCCCGATGAGATGGAGAAACGACGGCCAGTCCGGCGTAAAGCCGGTCATTTCGGCTTTCGCCGCGAGCGCGGGATTGGTCGCGGAGAGCGACGGGTCGCGGAGCACGAGGACAAACAACGCACCCATCACCGGCGCGACCGAAAACGCGATCGCCGTCGCCGGCAGTACTTTCGACTTGCGAATCTTGAGAAGCTCCGCGGCCAAACAGGCGAGAAAGGTCGTCATGTTCGCCCTCCTTTCTCGGTGATCACCCTTAAGAAATACGCTTCGAGGTCCTCTTTTTCCGTGAAAACCGCTCGCGGCGGCAACCCGGCCGCCGCCAGCAGCGCCGTCACTTCTTCCGGCGCCCGCAACGATTCGCTATCGCTGACGCAAACAGCGCCTCCTTCGTCGGCTCCCGCTTTCCGACCGTGTTTCGCCAACAATTTTATCGCGGCCGGATTGTCACGCGTTTCAATGACAAGTCGCTTCTGCAGCAACGCTTTCAGCATGTCCGCCTTGATTTCTTGCAGCAGTGCGCCTTCATGAATAATGCCGATTCGGTCGGCAATGCGCGCAATCTCGCCGAGAATGTGGCTCGATATGAAAATCGTCACACCTTCGCGCCGAGCAAGTTTAAGCAACAACTCCCGGATTTCGACGATTCCTTCCGGATCGAGCCCGTTCGACGGCTCGTCCAACACGAGTACCCGCGGCTTGTGGATCAACGCCTTCGCCAACCCGAGCCGCTGCGCGTTCCCGAGCGATAAATGCTTTGCCTTCCGGTCGGCGTAAGCCGCGAGACTCAGCTTGTCGATCACGTCGCCCACGGTCTCCCGGCCCAAATGCCGCAATTTGCGCACGAGATCAAGATTCTCGCGCACGGTCAACTCCGGGTACGCATACGGCACCTCGACCAGTGAACCGACATCCGCCCACGGCCCATGACCGCCGCGTCTGACTTCGGTCCCAAGCACCCGAACCGTGCCTGCGCTTGGCGCAATCAACCCTAGCAACATGCGAATCATCGTCGTTTTGCCCGCGCCGTTCAGCCCGAGGAAGCCGTAAATTTCCCCTTTGCCGACGCTCAGAGAGACGCCGTCCACTGCGGTGAATTTGCCGAACGTTTTGGTCAGTTTTACCGTTTCGATGACATTCATGGGCCCTCTCCCTCGCAATATAAATCAAGGCAGGCGCTCGGCCTGCCTTCGGTTAATCCTGAAATTCGTCTTTCAACAATCCCATGATGATGGTGTCGTAATAGTTGCCGTCGACGAAGGCATCGTTTCGCAATCTTCCTTCAACGACGAACCCGCATTTTTTATAGGATGCAATGGCTCGTTCGTTCCCGCTCCACGTGTCGAGCTGGATGCGGTTTAAATTCATCGTGCGGAATAAATACCGGATGAGGGCTTTCATGGCATCCGTGCCAAAGCCTTTATTCCAATACGCCTTCTCGCCGATACCAATCCCGACAGAGCAACACCGCGCAACAAGATTCAGTTGCCGGTAATCGATCATGCCGATATGTTTCGGTTTCTCTTCTAACGTATAAATGGAGAAGTCTCCGGCGGACCGCTTATCCGCCTTTTGGATCAAGTTCGTATAATTTTCCTCGAGTTTTTCCTCCGGCATATGGCTGTATTCATACAAATAACTGCCGGCTCCCAATTTTGCCATTTCTTCATCGTTGCGCCAGCCGTAAGTTTTCTTAAAATCTTTCAATGACACAGGACGAAGTTCAACTTTTTTCCCTTTGATCAAGCGCGTGATCCCATCCTTTAATTTGAATTTCCAATGCCTTTGAGCAACGATCGACATCATTATAAAATTTCGGCATGAGTACCACGCCCCTTTCAGGAAAAGTTAACTTAAGATTACCATAAAGAAAATGTTCTGGGTAGTTTGTTTTTCTCTTTTTATGAATGCTTATCGATCATTAACAACACAGAAGAAATAAATGCCCCGGGCCATGAAAACCAATGTCGCGAAGCAACGGCGCCTGTCTGTTCATCGACAGCTTCCGGGAACATGCCGTCCCATTGAACGATCTCCAGCAATTTCTTCCATGTTTGTTCGACTCGTTCCGTTTGTCCTGTTAAATGGCTGTAGAGCATTTCTTGTCCATCACCAAGCGGCCATGGATGCGGCGTATGCACAGAACCTAGTCCGGCAAAATCCCCTTCATAATAGCCGCCTTTGTTTTCAGGGGTGAAGGCAAATTCCATCGTATTTTTCCAAACCGGATCACACTTGTCGCAAAACCCCCAGACAGGAGCCAACACGGTCGGCAAGTCATTCGCGTCATGGTAAAATCGATGCTTTCCCCGCAAATCCGTCAAGTAGGCAAACATGAGTTTTCCATCGCATTCCGCAACAAATGCATCCAGCGTGTCCGCCTTAACTTGGCTCGCCCACTCATCCAACGGTTTAGTAGTAAAACGAATTTTACCGTTCAATCCTGCCAATTGATTGAGCGTATGCCATAAAAGAACGTGGCTGGAAAAATGGTACGGATCGTCGACTTTGTCGTCGGCAGGTGTTTCGCCGGTCGCGAACAACCAGCGCTCTTCATGTTTATGCGACAAAATCATTTCAAGAATGGCATCGATCAACGGCACAAACGGTTGGATGCCCTCAACATCAGAAAAAGTTTCCACATACCGGCACAGTTCCAACAGCGGGTAACATTGCTGATCAAGTTGAAAAACATTGTCTTTGCAATGTCCGTTCGTCAAATACGCCCGCCCCCAAAATCCGTCCGGCCGTTCCGCCCGTTCGAACATCCACCGCAAATGTCCTTTGACGATTCGGCGGACCCTCCCTTTCGCATCGTGTTTACCGTATTGTCCCGCTGATTCGATCAATAAGTTCATCATGTAAAAAGCGTCACGATTCCATGATAATGGCAGCAACTGATGATCCGTGATCACGCAAACGCCTTCGTTACCAACCGGAATTGAACAACAAGAAACGATGTAATCGACGTTTCGATTGATTATATAAGACGAAAACGGAAGTCGCCGGTCATCGTGAACCACTTCATGCTTTCGGGCTTCTTCCGCTTTACTCGACAAACAATCAACAAACGCGTGATTCAATGCTTTCCCTTGCTTCCCCTCCGAAATCGTAAAGACCGCGGTCACGGTCGTTGTTTTACGGGGCATTACTTTCACACGATAATCGGTTTGGTATCGCAGCGGATGTGCGTCACGGATGCATGTTTCAGCAAGCTTGATCGGAACATCTTCGTGAAAAAAGACGCAATCCGCCCTTGCAGGCAACTGTTCGTTGATGATCGTCATGCCGTTTTCTTTTACCATAAGCCGATTATCCGACGGTGGCACAGGAATTGGACCGCCTTCGGTTAGTTGCCCGTAACTGCATCGGTTTAAACTGAAAATGCCCCCAATTACAACAGGGACGCAGCGTTCCTTTTTTCCGTGATTGCTTATGTTAAGAACTTGAACAACATACCCTGAAGAGCTGTCGTCAACCGTATAGTACGTTGATTCCACTTTTATTTCATCTTTGGAAGCAAAGACTAACCGGACTGCATGGTTTTCCGTAAAGAATGCTTCTTGACGAATCCAATCCCCGTTCAGGAATAGTCCAAACCCCTCCGTCGTTTCGGCCATCCTTCTTCTATACGCACGCACGGATTTGCTTTTGTACCACTCGCTATTGAGAAACTGATTCATCGGCGATAATGTTACAAAGCCCTGCCCTTTGTGCGCCGCATTAATAGAATGAAGAAAACCTTCCGGTTGAATGCTGGCCGTAATGTTTCCTGTCCCGGTATCGATCGTCTTTATCTTGTTCGCTTCGAGCAAAGTTCTTCTTTTTTTGTAAACGGTTGATTTCTCCATCTGTTTCAGCCTTTTCGTTAAAGGATTTGATCATGAACCAAAACATTGTAAATTTCCGGCCGTCTGTTTCTTAAGATCGGTTCCTGCCTGCGCTCTTCGGCGATCATCGACAAGTCGACAGAGCCGGTTAACAGGCATTCTTCCTCACCCGCCTCAGCAACCACCTCACCGCGTGGATCAACGATTTTGCTTGATCCGCACCATTTCACATCGCCGTCGTTTCCGGATCGGTTAACGGCAACAGCAAAGATTTGATTGTCTTGAGCGCGTGCACGTGTACGAAGATCGAGCAAGTATTCAAAGTTCTTTGGAACAGCCGAAGGAATGAAGATGACTTCCGCCCCTTTCAAAGCCATAATCCGAAACATTTCTCCGAAGGCATGATCGTAACACGTTGCCAGTCCGATGGTCGTTCCCGCTAGCTCAAACACAGGAAAGGACGTGCCGCTTCGAAAATATGTGTGTTCCGTCGGATAAAGATGTACCTTGCGATATTTCCCCCGGTAAACGCCCATTGAATCAATGACAAACGTCGTATCGTACAATACGGCGGTTTGGTTCGCATCTTTCTCCACGATGTTAGCGATGATCGCCGATGAATGCTGTTTCGCTTTTTCAGCTAAACGATCCACCGTCGGTCCTGGTACCGTTTCCGCTAATTCGTAAAAGTCATCTCCTATTAATTCAGGCAAATAGCCAGTCGTGAAAAACTCCGGAAGCGCGATAATGTCGGCGTCTTTTCCCGCTTCGTCAATCAAGCGTTCGGCTTTTTCGAGATTGGCGCGTTTCTTTTTGATTTCACAATCCATTTGGATCGCGGCAATGTTCAATTTCAATCCCATCCACTCCTTGTTCTTTTATCGAAATTAACCTTTTGTCGCTCCGCCGAAACTAAACCCTTTCGACATGAATCGCTGTCCGAGGATATAGAGTACGACGACGGGAATCGTATAAATCAAAGAAAAAGAAGCCAGCTTTCCGTACTGGACGAGACCGTGCTGTCCGAAAAATTGATAGATGGTTACCGAAGCAGGCAGTTTCTCCGGGCTTTGAATTAAAATGTACGGTACGAAGAAGTTCCCCCAACTTGCCGTGAACGTAAAAATGCCCACGGTAAAAATGCCGGGAAGCATGAGGGGCGCAACGACTTTATTCAGCCCTGTCCAGACTGACGCACCGTCAATCCAAGCTGATTCTTCAAGGCTGACCGGAACCGAATCCATAAAATTTTTCATCATCCAAATCCCGTACGGCAATCCCGACGCAGCAAGAAAAAACATCGTCGCAATCAGCGAATTTTGAAAGTGAAGAAACAGGAACAGTTGAAAAACGGGAACCATGACAGCCGTAATCGGAAGTCCGGACATAAACAAAACGGTAAATATAAAGGGTTTGTTGAATCGCAGCTGGTACCTCGATAACGGGTAAGCAGCAAGTCCGGCAACGATTACGAGCACAAGAGAAGAAACAAAAGAGAGAAACACCCCGTTGACAAAAGACCTTTGAATGTCGGGATCGGACAGGACGGAGGCAAAGTTGCCGAGTGTCCATTCATGCGGCAGAGAAATCGTCAAACCAGCACGAGCGTCGAATGACGAAAAAATCATCCATAACAACGGAACGAAAAACAGCAAGCCGAGAAACACCAAAATCAAGTACGGCACCGTTTGTCCCATAAATTGGCGGCGCATTTTTCTTTTATTCATCTTCATTGTTGTTAATGCTTCCCCCTTTCGGTTAAATTTCTACTTTCAAAAACTTCACATACAATAAACTCGCAATGATGCCAATCACCAATAAGACTAATGAAATTGCCGTTCCGTAACCTAGTTGATAATTAATGAATGCCTGATCGTACATAAAGATCGGCAAAGTTTCCGATTGTGTTCCGGGTCCGCCGCCGGTTAACGCATAGATGAGCGTGAATACGCCAAGGGTCTGCAAAGTAATCAAAACCATGTTGGTCATCACCGACCCCCGGATCATCGGTAATATAATACGCCATAATCGTTGCCATCCGTTGGCACCGTCAATCTTCGCCGCCTCCTCAACATCTTTCGGAACATCGTCAAGCGCCGCTTGGTATACAAGCATCGAAAAAGCAGTGCCATGCCAAATGTTGGCGACGACGACGCTAACCATCGGAAACTTGAACAACCATGCGACGGGGGCGATACCCACCCAACCGAGCACATAATTCAAAGTCCCTTCATTGCTCAAGAAAGCAAACCAAATAAAAGCAACGATGATTTCCGGCGTGATCCAGCCCGCAAGGACAAGAACCCCGATGATTCTGCGAAAATGAACAGCTCTTTCTTTCATTAAAAAAGCGATCAAAAATCCGAGAATTTGTTGACCGATGATGGCCGAAAAGATGAGAAAGAGAATCGTGTTCATGACGCTTGTTTGGAAAGTCGGATCGGAAAACATTTTCACAAAATTTCGAAATCCGATGAATTCTATGTTTTGCGCGGCGGATCCGGTGAGCGACATGTTTGTAAATGAAAAATAAAAAGTCATGAGAATCGGACCGGCGATGAACAAGAGAAGCAAAATCCAGGACGGAAGCAGGAACAGTATGGCACGAAATGAATCACTATTCTTCGTAACAAAAGGATTCCAAGGCATTTTTCGAAGACTACGCTCTACCTGGGCATTCATAACTTCCTCTCCTTCAGCTCAATCATTTTCCGGACGCCGCCGCGTGAGCGGCAGCGTCCGAAACGATCACTTCGTCACGACGTTGTCTGCACCTACGGCTCGTTTAACGTCTTTCGCATATTGATTCATTGCTGCTTTCGGTTCCAAGCTGTCGGTTGCAACCGCTTCGACGGCGGCTTGAATCGCCGACGATACGCTCGTATAACCTTCGAAAGTCGGGCGGTAGTGCGTGAATTTCAGGAATTGAGCTGCTTTTTTATAAGCTCTGCCCAACGCTTTTTCGTATTCTGGGGCTTCTTCGACATCTTTCCTGGCAGGCAGGTTCCCCATTGAAATATCCGCAAACATCATGTTTTCTTTATTCGTCGCTAATTTAATGAACTCCCAGGCGAGATCTTTTTGATCGGATTTTGCCGGGATGGACAACGCCCACCCGCCGGACATCGACGTATGGCCTTCTCCTTGTCCGTGTTGCGTCGGCATTGCCGCAAAATGATACGTTTCCATCGCTTCCGGCCACGGATTCGGCCCATTTTCCCGCCAAAACGCGGGAACCCAGTTTCCGTCTAAGGCGATCGCGATTTTTTCTTTTCGCATCAAATGATGTTCCACTGTCCCTGCCTGTCCCGTTAACACTTGCGACAATTTCGGCCCCAATCCTTTTTCGTATATCGTATCGATGAATTTCAAGGAATCAAGAAATCCTGGGCTTTTGACGATCCATTTGCCGGACTCCTCATCATATAGCGTGTTATTCGTGCCGTATAAAAGCATTTCAAACGTCTGCATTGTTGTCGCTTCGCCGGTGGCCTTTCCGGAATTCATCCAAAACGGAATCACGTCAGGAAACGATTGTTTTATTTTTTGAGCGGCATTAAGCACATCCTGCCAGTTTTTCGGATGCCACGGAACTGGCAACCCCGCTTTTTCAAATAAATTCACGTCATACCATAATCCTCTCGTGTCCGTTGAATAAGGTACACCGTAAATTTTCCCGTCGCTGGCCGTAACGCCCTGCTTCACTTTTTTAATGAAATGATCCCATCCGTCCCATTTCTTGACCCGATCTTCAATCGGAGCCAAATAGCCTGCAGCGGCATCCGAATTGATTAAGTAAGTATCTTCGGTAATGACATCCGGCGTCGTCTCCTCGGACTGCAGCATTAACGCTTTTTTGCTTGTAAACGTGCCTTCCGCCCCTTTCACCGGTACGACATTTACATCAACGTTGGCATGTTGTTCTTCAAACTGTTGTTCCACCTTCTTCAGCCATTTTCCAACCGGATCATTCGTTCCGTTTTTCGAATAAATCACCTTGAGCGTTTGTCCCGAACCTGCACTCTGTTCGCTGCTCCCGCAAGCCGATGTAACGAAAACCAACAAGACTGCACCAATGATCGCCACTAGTTTCTTCGCATTGTACAAACCCATCACATTCCCTCCCAATTAGTTCAAAATTGATATTTGCACGTAAAAAGATGATTAGCGATAACGTTTTCGATTGACTTCAAAGGTGGACAACCTTTTCACAAAATGTATGCTTACACATATAAAATATGCAAGAATCTGATTATTTCGGATTTTTTCATGTAACCGATTGCAAAAATGACCGTTCTTTCTTTTGTTTGTTATATGACCGTCTTAAGTTCAACAAAATTCGCCTCGCTTTCAAAAAAATTCGATTGCCTAATGACTAAAACGTTTTCGAAAACCGAAAAAATTACTCGGACACCTCCTTACTGCTTTTTCTTACAACAAGTTGCGGTGGAATCGTCACATGACGGTTGACGCCGTCTTTGTTTTGTATCAAATCAAGCAAAATATGGCCTGCGGTCTCGCCAATTCGGAAACGTTGTTGATGTACGGTCGTCAGCGGGGGATTCGAACATCTCGCCATCTCAATATCGTCAAACCCGACAACAGATACGTCTTCAGGTACACTGATCCCGAGATCGTTGAGGGCTTCGATGATCCCGAACGCCATCAAATCGCTCGAAGCAAAAACTGCTGTGACGTCATTCGGTTTTGAAAAATACGCTTTCGTCACCTTGTACGCTTCATCTCGTGAATATTGACCGTATTTCAGTAAATCTTCATTGAAAGCGATTCCAAATTCCGCCAAAGCTTGTTTATAACCTTCAATCCGGTCGAACGACCCCTTCGCAATCGTGTCCCCCGCTACTTTAAGAATGTTCCGATGGCCGAGTTCAAGTAAATGTTTCGTCGCTTCGTATGCGCCAAGTTCATTGTCCGATTCTACGAAGTTTACTTTCATTTTGTCGAAAGGCAAGGTGTCGATAAATACCGTCGGAAAAAATTTATGCAGCTCATGAAGATTCTCATCCGTTCTTCTTTCGCCGGTTAAAAACAAAATAACGCCGTCGACACCTTTTTCGTAGCAAATGGTCTTGAAACTCCGCGTTGACCGCTTTTGGTTCGAAAAGATCAGCAGATCGTACCCGGCCCTGCCGAGAACGTTCTTGATTGAGCGGAAATAGTCGCTCAAGAACGGGCTGTCGAAACCGGAATTCATTTGGTCGCCGAAAAAAACGCCGATCGTGTTCGTCTTTTTCGTAATCAAGCCCCTCGCCATAACATTCGGTGCGTAATCTAGTTCTTTGGCAATCTTCAAGATTTTCAATTTCGTAGATTCCTTGATATCGGTATACCCGTTCAACGCCTTCGACACGGTGGAAACGGAAACTCCGGCCGCTTCGGCTATTTTTCGAATGTCCATCGCAGACAATGTCCTCACATCTCTTCGAATGTTTTTCTAAAACGTTTTCGTTACCAAAGCTACCATAGTTTTTCGAATGCGTCAATGCCGTTTTCTGAAAAATGACGCAAAAAAACTCCCCGTACGGTCGGCCAACCGCAGGAGAGTTTGCGTTTTTAAAACTTTTTCGAAACGTAATCCAGCACTTCTTCCGAAGTTCCCAAATTCAATACTTCCGTGGCCGCCTCAGCGGCCGATGCTTGCGACAATTGCAACAGTTGCTTGCGTGCTGGCAGCAGCGAACCTGCGCTCATGCTGAACTCGTCAAGACCGAGACCGAGCAGAAGCGGGATCGCTTTGCTGTCCCCGGCCGCTTCGCCGCACATGCCTGTCCATTTGCCTTCCCGATGGGCGGCTCGGATGACATTGGCAATCAATTTCAGCACAGCCGGATGATACGGCTGGTATAAATAGGAGACGTTTTCGTTCATGCGGTCAGCCGCGAACGTATATTGAATGAGATCGTTCGTGCCGATACTGAAAAAGTCGGTTTCCTTCGCAAACGCATCAGCATGCATCGCCGTCGAAGGCAGCTCAACCATGATCCCGACTTCGATTTCTTCAGATACCGGAACGCCTTCTTCCCGCAGCTTCGCTTTCTCTTCCTCGAGCATTTGCTTCGCCAGACGAAACTCTTCCAGCACCGCGATCATCGGAAACATGATTTTCAAATTTCCGTGCACGGAAGCTCGCAACAATGCCCGGAGCTGGACACGGAAGACGTCTTGCCGCTCGAAGCACAAACGGATGGCACGCATGCCGAGGAATGGATTCAGTTCCTTCGGCAGCTCCATATAAGAAAGCTCTTTATCGCCTCCGATGTCGAGCGTGCGAATGACGACCGGCTTGCCGGCCATTTGTTCGAGCACGCTCTTGTATGATTCGAACTGTTCCTCTTCATCCGGCAACCGATCACGGTCCATGTACAGAAACTCAGTCCGGTACAAGCCAATTCCTTCGGCGCCGTTTTGCAGAGCCGCCTCCACGTCGCGCGGGTGGCCGATATTCACGGCAAGTTCGACCCGCTCACCGTCGGCCGTTACCGTTGGGCGACCGGCCAATTGTTCCATTTCCTTCTGTTCAGCCGCGAATTTCGCTAGTTTCCGCCGTCCTTCCTCCAATTGCTCTGGTGACGGATCGACGACGATTTCACCGCTGATGCCGTCAAGAATGATCCACGAATCGTTTTTCACGTCCGTTAAGGCTTGATCAACACCAACGACGGCGGGAATTCCCATTGAGCGTGACATAATGGCAGAGTGGGACGTGCGTCCGCCGATTTCGGTGATGAACCCTTTAACAAACTGGCGGTTCAACTGAGCTGTATCCGACGGCGTCAAATCATGAGCGACCAAAATGACTTCTTCGTCAATTTCAGCAGGTGTTTGCACCTTCCGGCCCATCAAATAAGCAAGCACCCGCGACGTAACATCTCGAACGTCCGCTGCCCGCTCTCTCATGTATTCATTTTCGAGGTTTTCGAATAAAGCAATGAAAGTTTCGGCTACCGTTTGCAATGCGGCCTCGGCGTTGATGTGGTCCGATTCAATTCGTTTCTTAACCGCGCCGACCACTTCAGGGTCTTTCAAAACGAGCAAATGCGCCGCGAAAATACCGGCTTGTTCTTTGCCGATTTCACGTTCTGTCCGGGTTTTAAGCTGTTCCAAGTCGTCTTCCGCTGCGCGAACGGCCGCTTCGAAGCGGGCGATTTCCGCGGAAACGTCCGCGATTGTTTTCTCTTCGATCGATAATTGCAGCGTTTCGAGCCGAAATCCCTTGGCGATGGCGATTCCGGGTGAAGCTGCCGTTCCTGACATCGTTTTGGCCATGAGTCAAAGATCCTCCCGATTTTTTATAAAATTGGCGTAAGCGTTGCACACCGGAGCAACCAATGGATGATGGCCGTCAAGGTTGGCATAACGGCACAAGGCACCTTCGACGCCTTCCGTCGAAAGGGTCGTTTGCAGTTCAACTGCTTCCGGATCGTTCGACGCATCGAATGCGAGCGCCGCCGCGATCACCTTCACCAACGCTTCAGGAACAGCGAATCGTTCCGTTAGTTGCGCCGCCGGACCGACGAGCCGATCATCGGCGCCGAGCTTTCGAATTGGCGCACGGCCGACGCGTGTGACGTCATCGGTGATATGCGGATTTTCAAACCGCTTTAAAATCGACCTGCGGTAAGCCGCTAATTCCGCTTCGGAAAAACCATGCTTGCTGGCAAGCAGCCGGCCGGTTTCTTGCAATGCTTGTTCCACTACCGGACGAACGCGTCGATCTTTCAAAGCTTCGTCGATCGTGGCTTTACCATAATGATACCCTAAATAAGCCGCAGCCGCATGACCGGTGTTCACGGTGAACAGTTTTCTTTCGATGTAAGGCGCTAGGGTGTCAACGTAATCGACGCCTGAGAGGTCCGGCAACGGCGCAACCGTTTCCGACCGGTTCACCACCCACTCGTAATACGGCTCGACCTTGACGTCAAGCGAATCGCCGCCTCCTTGCTCCGGCACGATACGATCGACCGCTGCATTCGGAAACGCGACACGACCTTCCAAAGGCACACCGTCCTTAAGTTGCTCACGCACGAGTTTCTCCAGCCGATCACCGGCACCGATCAAGTTTTCGCACGCGATGATGTTCAACGGTGAAGCCTCGACGGACCGCTCCTGCAGTCCTTTCGCAATCACCGGTGCGATAAATTTCAAGTTCGCGGCGCCAACCGCCGCCGTGACGAGATCCGCCTCGGCCACGAGACGCACCGTTTCCGCCTCATATTCACGGCTGTTGATCGCCTTCACACCTCTAACGACTTGCTTCTCTTGTTTTTCGCCCGCCAGGTGCACCGTATAGGCGCCGCTCGTCTGAATCCGCTCTACCAATTCCACATTGACGTCCGCAAACACAAGTTCATAACCGGATTCCACAAGCAATGCTCCGATAAACCCTCTGCCGATGTTTCCCGCGCCGAAATGGATCGCTCGCATCACGCTTCCACCTGGTCGAACAGATCGAGAACCGCCTCTTCTGTATCGGCTTCAACGAGCTCTTCCACCCGTGAAACATCCGAGCATACGAGAGCAATTTTTTGCAGCAATTCCAAATGCTCGTTGTTTTTGCCGGCGATGCCGATGACGAGTTTCACTTCTTTGTCTTCGCCAAAACTGACACCTTCGGGAATTTGCAGCAACGACAACCCTGATTTCAGCACCGCGTCCTTTGCATCGTCGGTACCGTGCGGAATCGCTACGTAATTCCCCATATACGTCGATGCTGCTTCCTCGCGGTCGTACATGGCATCCAAATACGATGCTTCCACGTACCCTCTTTCTACGAGAATCTCCCCCGCCATTCGAATCGCTTCGTCTTTCGTGTCTGCCTTGACGTTTAATTTAATGTTGTTTTTTGTAAAAATGTCGTTCATGGTTCTCGCACTCCCAATTTGTTTAATTGCTCTTTGAAAAATCCCATCAGTTTCTGCTCCAAAAGACGACGAATCGCCGTTTCATTTCCTTCCTCGAACAACGCCAGACTGCGTTCATTCTCAATTACCAGTGTGCTGACGCGGCTGAGCACTTGCATTGTCTCTTCGCTGCTGCCGCCCGGCGCAAGCATCAACAAAACCGTTTTGCACGTCATCGCCGCCCCGTCCATTCCGGCGATCGTCAACGGCCGCTTTAATGGATGTACGGTAAAATGAACTTGCGAGACCGCTTCGTCTTTCGAATGAAATAACGCACAACCGGAACCGGGCAAGCCCATGCCGGATAATTGTTGGCGTTCAAGCAGTTTTTTTCGCAATCGGGCTTCGTCGACGACGGCACCGTCCTGTTTCGAACTTTTTACGAGATGATAAAGAACTTCTTCCATCGTGCCGCCATCGACGGCCGTCACTGAAAAACCGGTCAACACCGCTTGAATCGCGTCCGTATACCGATGGATTTTGTCCAATACCTCACCGCCGGTGACGCTCGCAGCCTTTTCCCCGCTGTCCTTGCTTTGCTTCCTCGTTCCCATCGCACCCGTCGATTCGGGGTTGCGAAGTTTTGCGAGCGCTTGGCGGATTTGTCGAATGTCACCGTCCTTGAGAAACGGATTAACTTCGATGACTTGCCGGCCAACGTTTTGAATCGGCACCGTCGATAAGATTAAATCATACGCCGATAAATCTTGCTCTCGCAAATCGTGTACCGCACCATGGTCAATCCGTTCCATTTCCGGGAACGTTTGCGCCAACCGGCTCGCCAACAACTTGGACGAACCGATGCCGCTGGAACAAATGACCAAAGCGCTCACCGGACAGACTTCTGCTCGCAAGGACGCGCCAAAATGCATAACCAGGTAACCGATTTCCGTCTCCGGTACTTCAAGGTCCGGAAATACTTCCGGCATCGCTTCCTGCAAAACCGTGAACAATTTCCTGTAATTGTGCTTGATTTGCGAAAGCAGCGGGTTCTCGATCGGCATGTGATGCTTCATCCGGTACATTGCCGGTCGCAAATGCGTCGCCAGTCCTTGCAAAAGCGGCTCTGAATCGGAAAAGCGAACGCCGAGCCGGCGTTCCAAAATCTCCATCAACCGCCGGCAAGCTTGCATTAATCGCCAATGCGCCTCATCGAACGTATCCCCGGCTTTTTCGATTCGCACTTTTGCGCCTCGCAAATGCATCGTAATGTATCCGACTTCCGATTCCGGCAGTGCGATTCCGAATTCCGGACTCAACCGTTCAGCCAACGTTTGCGCCCAACCGTACTCTTTCGTCGCTTTCAGTTCTTCCAGCAACTCGTCTTTCATCTCGATCGTTTCACCGTTCTCAAGCCGTCCAACGGCGAGTGCGACATGGACAATCAAACCGACCAGCGCCCGGTCAGCCAGCCGCAGCCGCAATGCGCGGCCGCCGTCCTTTACGGTCTTCTCGACGACTGCTAATTTGTCCCGGTCAATCAACCCGAGCAGCCTCTCCGATGCGGCCGGCAGCGGCACCGTGTCATCACGGTCAATTTTATCTTTTAATGCGGTGATTGTGTCTTTCACTCCGAGTTGATCAGCGAGCAGTCCGCTCATAAACTGGCGGATATGCCGTTCTTTTCCGGCGATCTCGACCCCATACCCGCGTTTGCGAATCAGGGCAAGGTCGTAAGGTTTCAACGTTTCCTCAACTGCATCGAGATCATGGCTGACCGTCGCCGAGGTCACACGCAGCTCGTGCGCGAGCGCGGCCAGCTTCACCGGTTCATCAGCCTCCAGCAAATGGCAAACAATCATCGTTTGCCGTTCGTCCGCCGTATACTCGAACGGTTTGATTTCCGCCGCCTGCCGAAGCAACGATTGTTTCTGTTCCGCACTTCCTTCGACGAACATGCCCCGGCTGTCGCTTTCTGCGCTCAATCCATGTTCACTGAGCAGCGGTTGCAACCCTTTGACATCACGCTGCACCGTGCGTTTGCTCACCTTCAAGCGTTCGGCCAACGATTGCACCGTCACCGCTTGATCCGCCGAGAGCAATTGAAATAAAATTTGTTTTTCGCGAGCCGTCAAGTACATGCTTGTCATCTCCGTGAAAACGCAGGAGCGTTTTTTTCATTTAAATGGCATCGGCTTCCGTATGATCGCAAGCGGATTAATCGGACCCGCCCGCTCTTGTCGAATCTCCTTGCGCCTCGATCAGTTGAGCGACCACTTCGTCATATTTCGGGCTGCCGAGGAAATTATCGACGGAAATGTGCTCCGTATCCGGCAATTGCTGTTTCGCCCGATCGGTCAAGTCTTTATGGGTAATCACGAGGTCCGCGTCTTCCGCGAGCTGATTGATCGACGCATTCGTCACTTCAATGTCGAGTCCCGCTTTCTTTACCTTGTCTCTCATGATCGACGCGCCCATGGCGCTCGAACCCATGCCGGCATCGCAAGCAAACACGATCTTTTCGACGTCCGCGAATGATTTCTTCGATGCCGTTTGCGTTCCGACATAGCTCGCCGCTGCGCTTTCCTTCCCTTTCATCGACTGCGTCATCGCCGCCGCTTGCTGCAAACTCTCGTCGTCTTCTTTCGTTTTCGTGAACCGCAAAATCACCGAAGATACGGCGAACGACACCGCAGCTGCGACGAGTACGCCGAGAACGACGCCTAAGAAATTGCCCTTCGGGGTCATCGCAAGCACCGCGAAGATACTCCCCGGCGAAGGCACGGAAATTAACCCGACTTGCATAATGTTAAAAATAAACGTGCCGCATACCCCGCCGGCAATCGCTGCAAAAATTAAAAGCGGATTCATCAAAATGTAAGGAAAATAAATTTCATGGATGCCGCCGAGGAATTGAATGATGGCCGCGCCGGGCGCCGACCGTTTCGCACTTCCTTTTCCGAACACCATGTAGGCGAGTAATACGCCGAGTCCGGGACCCGGGTTCGGTTCGAGCAGGAATAAAATGGATTTGCCGTGCTCGGCCGCCTGTTGCACCCCAAGCGGGCTCAAAATGCCGTGGTTGATCGCATTGTTTAAAAACAGCACTTTTGCCGGTTCAATAAAAATGTTGGCAAGCGGGATTAAGTTCGACTCGATGAGCGCTTTCACACCTGCCATAAGCACTTTGTTTAATGCGACAATGACCGGATCAATGATTAAATAAGCAAAAATCATCAAAATCGCCGCTAAAATTCCCGCCGAAAAATTGTTCACGAGCATCTCGAATCCTTGTCGGACGCGATTATGGAACGCTTTGTCAACCTGCTTGATCAAATAACCGCCGAACGGCCCGAGGATCATGGCTCCGAGGAACATCGGGATGTCCGCCCCGACGATCACCCCCATCGTCGCCGCTGCACCGACCACACCCCCTCTGACGTCATACACCATTTTACCGCCTGTATACGCAATGAGAAGAGGCAATAAATACTTAATGATCGGTCCGACGAGTTCCGCCAGCTGCGGATTCGGCCACCATCCCGTCGGAATGAACAGCGCCGTAATAAGCCCCCAAGCAATAAAAGCGCTGATGTTCGGCATGATCATGCCGCTGAGAAAGCTGCCGAGCCTTTGAATTCGTGCCCGGATTCCGGGACTCTCCTTTTTCGTCACACTTGCCGTCGCTTCACTCACGTTCTTCCGCCTCCCGTTGTCAGATGTTACTTTCATCGTAAAACGGCCGCGTCCACCTAGGCAAGAAGAACTAAATGCAATCTCGTCGCCGGCGGACGTGACAAAATTTAAGAAACTATAATGAAGACCGGCGGCATGCCCGCCGGTCTTCAGGTTCACTTATCGATAAGCCGCCTTCACCAGCTTCTCCAGTGCTTCCGCCAGCTGATTTTTCAAATCCGAATGTTTTGCTTCGGAAAATTGATATTCCTCATCCGTCCAGCGATTTTGCGGATATTGCCACACCGGGTACGGAATTCTTTCCGCAGGCTCCCAGTCGTAGCGCGGGAAAATATGCGCATGCAAGAACGCATCGGTGTTACCGTAAATCGAATAATTGATTCGCCGCGGCTTGCACACACGCTCGATCGCATCCCCAATCAAGCTCATATCAAGCAAATAGTCGCAGCGCTCACGAAAATCCAGCGCGTTCAGTGAGTCGACTTCGCGCTCCGGCAACAATACGCAATAACCCGGCAGGAACTGCGTGTCCCCGATAACGGCGAAGCCGCTGCGCATCTTCGCAATCACCATAGGGTTATCCCCGCGCTGCGCCGCCCCGATGCGATCTTTTTTCCAATCGGTCATTCGATGTCCTCCATTTGTTCAATAATTACAAGAAATCTTGTTTCGCTTCGAGATACAGCCAATTTCAATCAATCATTAAGCTCAAGCAAATTCAAGGATAAATAACGATTGGCTTGTAAAAGTTGTTTCACTTGCGCGTATGTATCCTCTTGTTTCGGCATGTCTGCGATGCGATCGAGCAACAACCAACGAAGGCAAGCCAGTGCTTCAAATCGTTCCAATGTTTCAAGCGGAAACGAGAGATGCTTTTTGTACTCGGATAAAAAAACTGCTTGCTGCTTTTTCCCGAAGTAAATCCGGATCAGCACATACGCCCATGCCAAATCATATCTTGGATCGCCGAGTTGGCCGTTCGTCCAGTCGATGACGGTGAAACGGCCGTCTTTTTCGAGGACGTTATTTAGATGAAAATCACCATGAATCAAACTTGTCTGTTTGATTTTCGCTGAATTCACAAGTTGCTCTAACACACGGTTAAGATCCGAAAATCTTTCATGCTGCGGGTAAAAATAGTCAATGAAGTCGTACCGGGGCAGCGAAAAATCTTTGCAACTCGCAACGGGAAAAGCGTGGATTTTTGCAAGGATTTCCGCCAGCTTGACTAACGCCCCTTCCACGTCATCTTCAATCGGAACGCCGTCAAAGCTTGTCAGCAAAACCGCATTTCCTGCTTCGTCATACCCATACCCATACGACTTGGATACGGCGATTCCTGATTCGTTTAATGTTTGCAACAAGCAATATTGAAACCACACATCAGGTTTGGATCCCTTGTTCCAAATCTTGAGCACAAACCTTGCGCCTTCGACATCGACTTTCATCACTTCGGCTTCGAGTCCGGCATCCAACGGTGCTAATTGAACGTCTTTGATCTCCGCAAGAAAATCGTTCCGAAAGCTCGTTGCACACCACCGGATCTTTTTCAAAGCTGCGCCTTCCCTTCGTTCACATAAGGCGCTTCAATTTCTTTCATAACGATCGCGGCCAGGCTTTCTTTTTTATAATACGGCGATAATGCATCGGCCTTTTCGACATCGATCCAAGCAATTTCAGCGATCTCATCGGGATAAAGAATTTCTTCTTTTCCGCCGACGATTTCCGCATGGAAAACGAAAAAGACGGCATGAACGGCTTTGTTGTCAAAAATGCATTCATTCACCGCTGCGATGCCCGACGGCATCACTTCGTATCCCGTTTCTTCTCTTGCTTCCCGTACCGCTGCGACATCCAACGTTTCGCCGTCTTCCACTTCGCCGCCCGGCAGCGTCCAATTCCCGTTGTCTTTATTTTTCACCATTAAAATCTTCGTTTTCTCCGGGTTTGTAATCAGTGTATAAGCGACACGTATTTTCTCCATTGTTTGTCTTCACTCCTGTTCGGAATTGTCATCCATTTCGTACGCACCATAGCTCGCGCGTATTCCTCAAGGCAAGCAGCTTCCAAGCCCTTTCATTGTCACTGATTCAGCGCATCCCAATACAAACGGGCATTCTCATCATCAAAGCATACGAATAAAATTTTCTCCAGCGACCGCACGCCGCGTTCATTTATGTAAGCTTCCACTGTCCTCAATGCAATTTCCGCCGCTCGTGCTTTCGGAAATCGATACACCCCGGTGCTGATGTTCGGAACCGCGATCGTTTTCACTCCGCGTTCTTCCGCCAGCTCCAGCACCTTGCGGTAGCACGACGCCAGCGTCTCCTCCTCCCAGTCACCCCCGCCGTGCCATACCGGCCCGACGGTATGGATGACCCACGTCGCCGCCAGCTTCCCCGCGGTCGTCACGACCGCGTCGCCCGGCTCACACCGGCCGTCGGTCTCCCGAATTCTTTTACACGCCTCCAAAATCGCTTTTCCGCCTGCGCGGTGAATCGCTCCGTCCACACCGCCCCCGCCGAGCAAGCTCGAATTCGCGGCGTTGACGATCGCGTCCACTTTCAGCTTCGTGATATCGCCTTGGATGACTTCGAGCGTCACGCCGTTCATTTCCTTCATTTTCCCTCACCCTTTTCGTGAAATAAAGCACGACAGCGTCGTCGATTCTCGTCATCTCCTCCGCTTCGCGTACAACACTTGCGCTGCGCCGTAATCCGCGTACAGCCCAACGCCGAGCCCGACCGTTTCACTTCGTTCACGGGCAGCTGCCTCGGCTGCATCCATCAAGCGTGTTCCGACGCCCAGATCACATTCACTTAACCCGCGAATGCGCCGTCAATTTCCGCGACAAGCACGACGCGCTCGTCGTTCACCTGCTCCAGCAAATACGCTTCATATAAATCAACCGGCTTCTCCCATCCTTGTTCCGCGAACGCTTGCGAAATCTTCGCTGGATCGCCGGCTTTCTTTTTTCGAATATTCACCGTGTCACTCCTATTTGTAGACTGCAATTCCTGCTTGAAAAGCTTGCTCGTCATCATTTTCAATGCCGAATAACGCTTCTTGCAGCGCAAATGTACTCGCGTAAAACCGTGCTCGCTCAATGTAATCCGCCGCTTGCGGATACACTGCAGCGACCTCTGGCATCCATGATTCGCCTAACCCGAACGGACCGAAAAAAGCAGAAGCGATATCGCGGGCAGGATCACCGATCGCAACACTGCCGAAGTCGATGACGCCGCTCACATGCCCGTCCTTAATCAAAAGATTCGAAGGGCCGAAATCGCCGTGAATGACCGTTTTCTTGAGTCGTGCATCGCCAATCTCAGCTAAAAAGCGTTTGAAATTGTCTTGAACCTTACTGCGTGCATTATCGTTCATATGTACGAAAAGCTTCGCTTCCATACGAGTGAACATGTCGTACCAATCAGCGTATTCATTGTCGGGCGGTCCAAGAACACCACGCAAATCCTCGTTCAAAGGCAATCCGTGCAATACATTTAAAAATCGTCCCAGCTCACGAACAATCTCATGCTTGTTACCGGAATACGTTTTTAAAGAGTTGCCGTCAATCCGGCGATAGCCGACAAACGCCTCGCCGACCCGGGCACCGTCCAACGATGAATAAACGGGATCCGGAACTTGCACCGGGAGCGGTTCGTGCACAAGTTTTAAAAACCGAGTCTCTTTCTTAAGTTGCTCGACGCCTTCGGCATAGCGCGGAAACCGAAACACCCACTCGCCGTTCACCATGACGACGCTGTTGTTTTGCCCGCCTGTGATGACGGCATGATCGACCTGAATCTCGGGAAATACCGCCGAAATCGTTTCAATCAATCGTTGCGCCATCAACTCGATCTCCCCAAAATCTGTGCCAAAGCTTCGTCGATTTTTTCATATGTAAAAGTAAAACCCGCTTGCTGCAGCCGTTCCGGAAGCACCCAGCGGCTCTTCAGCACCAACTCCGTTTCTGTTCGAATCAACACCGCTCCCGCCTCAAGCATCCATTTCGGTGACGGCAACCCAAACGGGATCCGCAGTTGCCTGCGCATCGCTTTCATGAGCTCTCGATTCGTTACCGGACCGGGAGCAGACGCATTGAAGACGCCTTCTAAATCTTCACGTTCGCTCAAAAACAACAAAATCCGGAACAAATCCTCGATATGGATCCAGCTGAACCTTTGCTTGCCCGTACCTTGTACACCGCCGAGCCCGAACCGGACGAGATTTTTATACGGCGTCATGACCCCGCCGTCCCCAAGCACAATCGCGATGCGCAGCGCTGCCTGCCTCGTATACGGCAGGTCGAACTCGAAAAATTCCCGTTCCCACGCTTTCGCCACCTCAACGGAAAACCCCGTGCCGATTTCACCGTCCGCCTCGGTCATCGGCCGATCTTCCGCGTGCCGGTAAATCGTCGCCGTACTCGCATTGATCCACAATTTCGGCGGGTTTTCGCACTGTGAAACAACCTCACCGAGCAGGCGCGTCGTCCGCGTTCGCGACCGCATGATCTCATCTCGATTCGCCGCATTGTAGCGGCAATTGACCGACTTTCCCGCCAAGTTGATGAGCATCTCTGCATTTTCCATCGCTTCCGTCATTTCAATCGGATCCATCCAGGAAACAAACTCGGGCTGTCGTGAAATGAGAATGACTTCATAGCCGATCCGTTGAAAAGCCTGAAGCAAATAGTCCCCGACAAAACCGGTTCCTCCTGCAAGCACAACCTTCTTCTTCATTGCCAATCCCACTTTCTGTTCCAGTTTCTCACGGCGTGCGCTCACTCTGAACTTTCAACAAGACGTACCGCCCGTCATCGCCAATGAAGTCTCCTTCGCATCCGTTCAAGACGAACGAATGGCCTTCCTTTGTGAGCGTGTGGCAAACGGCGGTCGAAATGCCTTTTGGGCCGTAATCATCCTGCTTCGTATTGCGTTTTATAAAAATTCCACCGTCTTTGCCCCGCAGTGTGTAAAAAATCGGGTCTCCCTCCGTCGTATACCGGACGACCGTGACTTCGTCCCGGTTCTCCATAAACTGCTCCAGCTTCTCAACGTTGCTGACGGCCCCGTGCACATCGACGACATCGCCGCGCTCAATAAAATCTTGCCGCGTAGATTCTGAACATCCCGATACGATCACAAGCATCAACCCGAAAACAATCCACCGCTTCATCTGCATCCCTTCCTCTCTTTATAAGACGGAAAGTGCATGCTGATGGTTTCTTTAACGATCAATTTCGGCGAATGCCCGGACGGGAAACGTTCCCATTCCTTTGATTTTCGGCGGCACGGCATAGAAACGAAATTGCCCTTCCGGGATTTCCTGCAAGTTGCAAAGATGCTCAACGATCGGCACTTCCGCTTTCAACAACGCGGAATGCACCGGCCGCGAATGCCCGGAAGTGTCATCGATGTTGACGGCGTCGATCCCGACGAGCGCGGCTTTTTGTTCCAACAAAAATGCCGCGGCGGACGCGGTTAAATACGGATGATTTTCGAAATACCGGTCGGTATTCCAATGCCGATCCCAACCGGTATGTACGAGCACCGCTTTTCCGGCCAAATCCAAGCCTGCGAAATGGGTTTCGTCGACGGCTCGCACCCCCTCGGCCATTTTTATGACGATGCCTTCCAACCCTGCCGACGCCTTGATTTCGACCTCCGACAAATCTTTACCGTCCGCATACCGGTGAAACGGCGTATCGATGTACGTTCCCGTATTCGCGACCATTTCGATCTTCCCGATCTGAAATTCCGTGCCTTCCGCGTAATGCTCCCGCGACGCCTCCCGGCTCAAGTAATCGCAAATGAGCGGCGCCGGCAAGCCTTTGTATGTCACTACACCGTGTTCGATTGTATGGCTCAAATCTATGAATCTCTTGTTCATGATTTTTTTACTCTCCTTTCGTGCTCTAACGAACATCTGATCACCTTAGAACCGTTTTTCGTCACGTTTCCAATTCTAACGAACATTAGATCTCCTTAGAGGCATTTTTCATGAGAATTCGAGCCTGAATTGCACCCTAAGATGACAAAATGTTCGTTACAGCTCGCGGGACGGAAAATTCCGCTTCTAAGCGTCGATAATGTTCGTTAGAAACTCAGACCTCCCCCTTGCAAAAGCGCAGCGACCGCTCCGCCGCTTCGCGGCTCTGCCACATCCCGAGCTTTTCACCTACGGCAACGGTGAATTCGGCGAAAGCGGTCCCTTTCGCCGTGATGAATGCCTCTCCGGCATGCACTTTCGCACCCGTGTAGCCGGCGTCCGCGAACGCCTCCCGGAAATGCTCATGCGTGTGCGGCAAACACGTGAATTTTACACCTTTCAACAAGCCTGCCTTCGCAAGCAATACTGCCGAAGCGCAAATCGCCGCAATCGGAACCTGATTCGCATGCGCCTTTTGAAGCAAATCGTGCACCAATGGCTCGTCCATCACTTCTTCGACACCGTCCCCGCCGGAAATCAAGACGAGATCGTATTCCGATGGATTCACCTCAGCCAAAGCGAGCTGCGGGGCAACAACGAGGCCGCCTAAACTCTCAACCGATTTCCCATCAACCGTTACCGTAGTCACGTCCGCCTTCCCCGCTTTTTTCAGAAAAAACAAGGTGTGGGCAATCTCGAAATCCGCATAGTGCGGATAGGCAAAAAACAAGATTTTCATTTCCGCGCCTCCATCCTCTTATTTTTACAGGAATCATGACGAAAGACCTATGTCGATAACATTAGGAATTTTGTTAAATTTTATATTAAGGTTACCTTTATTTCAGTTCGATGACAACCGCATTTAAGGGAGAAGGAAAGCATTGTCCAAAGAACAATCGGCCCGCAACAGATTGCGCG